>VMSU01000152.1 GCA_013792005.1 Desulfobulbaceae bacterium | reverse complement strand
GCGACAACTTCTGGATATAATTTCCCGTGCGGCACCTGTCACTATGGCACCGGGATGGACAGAATCAATGCCCCGGACAATGTCGTGAAGGGCGACGGTATCCAGATCGGTTTCAGTTGGGGCAAGTTCATGGGGTACTTGGCCTCTTATAACGGACAGGCGAGCGTAACAGTGCCATATGTTGGCACTAACAAAACGACGGTAACCAATACTGGCGCCATAAATAATGGCAGTATGACCTGCAGCAACGTGTATTGTCATAGCGATGGCACAGCGGTTCGACGTAACTGCGCAACATCTACATTGAACACCTCGCTAGCATGGGACGGCAGTTCGGCCGATCCGCAGGGTGACACGGTAAAATGTAACAACTGCCATGGCTTTAGAAACGGCATGGCAAATACCATGACTTCAGGTAAGCATCTCACCCATGTTAAGAATCTGAGCATGCCTTGCTTCTACTGTCATGCCGATACAGTTCAAAATAATGGCTCCGGTGTCTCTGTGCTCTCCAATAAAACAAACCACGTCAACGCTGTTTACGATGTCAAAGGTGGTGGTGATTGGTATGGCACGCCGATTATTATGGATAAAAACATTGCATCTGGAACAGGAACCTGGAATGCAACGACGAAGAATTGTACGGTTATTTGTCACAATTATTCAAGGAATTGGACTGCGAATGATGCTGGGGCTTGCCCTGATCCTTGTGTTACAGATCCTTCGGCCTGTCAAAATATTGATCCTGTGCAGCCGATAGCATCATGTTATAATGTAGCCCCCCACACTTATGAGTTGATTGATCGATCATATGATCCTGATTATAATGATTCCGTGAAGGCCATAACTCGTAGTGGCGGACATACTACAACTACCCCAGGACAGCTGAGAATTAATTGGTGGAATAAAGGTAACTTCTTTGAATATCCATTACTAACTGATAAGCCACAGGAAAATAAAATTTCCCGGTACACTTTTTCTGATACCTTTATGGCGGCAAACCCTGATATCATCGTTCGTTACACCACCTTTGACAATGATCCGCAATCATTTAATAATTACGTAGCGGTGCCGCGTCGAAACGGTGGTTGGATCTTCGGAGCTTGGACTACTTGCACTAACGGTACGGTGTCCCCCACTGTCAATGACAATCCGGTAATGGATTATACAGCATCGATTGTGAATGCTAACACGATTCAAATTATTGATAGATCTCTTGACTATGATTATAATGACGCAGCTAAGAACGCTGCAAACACATGCGGTAATGATGGTAGTACGGCACAATTGCGGTTCCAGTTCATCGAGGACACCGGTGTTGTTGGTGTGAACGTTAATAAAGTCTTGACTGATGTTCCGACTCCCACAACACAAACTTATACATACAAGGCATCAACCTTGGTAGGAAGTAAGACAGTATGGTGGACCTATGCGATTCGTGATAACACTTATATAAAGTGTACAACTGCACCTAGTAGATATATGCAGAAGGCTGGTTGGCAGTCGCTTACTATGCCATAACTTGATATAGTTGTATAATCTTAAAAAGGAGAGTCGACAGCCTGCATCATAGCAGGTTATCGACTCTCCTTTTTTTATAACCGGGCAGATGGGAAGCGTACGTTTCCCATCAAGGGGTTTTTATAACATATGGAGTCTTTATGGATATGCTGAAGATTGTTATGCTGGCATTCAGGCGATATCGATTCCACTTGGTCCGTAAGTTGCATTTGTTATGGGGTTCTCTGATTGAGAGTCGGATGAAATTATCGCAACGGTCGATTCAATTTCAGTGTAATATCTGTGGGCATTACAACGAAAAGCGTGAGCTGGTGGCTTTTGATCGCGAACTGGCGTCCTGTGCCTCCTGCAGCTCAAATTTACGTTATCGGGCAATAATTGATATCCTCTCCAATTACTTATACGGTAAGAGTGTCGCTCTTGTTGAATTCCCGATGGATAAGTCGATCATAGGGTTAGGTGTGAGTGACTGGAAAGGGTATGCAGAAATTTTGGGAACGAAGTTTTCTTACATCAACACTTTTTTTCATACCGAACCTCGGCTCGATATTACTGACATCCCAAGCAGTGAGCATGGAAAGTACGATTTTGTCATCGTCAGTGATGTGCTTGAGCATATCGATACACCGGTAAGTAAAGGATTTTGTAATTTATTTAATCTGCTTAAACCCAAGGGGATTTGTATTATTACTGTGCCTTTTATGAATTTTGAAATGACACTTGAACATTTTCCCGATTTAAATAGCTATCATATTTCTCAGCATGATGGCCGGAGGGTACTTATCAATGCTACTCTGGATGGACGAGTGCAGACCTTCACTGAACTTGAATTTCATGGGGGATGCGGAGCGACACTCGAAAAGCGGATATTCACCCGAAGATCTCTCCAAAAAGAGTTAACCCGTGCCGGATTTGATGCAGTCGATTTTTGCCGACGTCCAAATTTAGGTTTTGGGATTAAGTGGATTGTTAATTGGTCGTTACCAATATCGGCGATTAAGAAATCTTAATGATATCTTGTTGCAAGTTGCTCAAAAAATCGTACTTTTTTTATGGTGAAAGTGATTCGATATTTTAGCGGAAGTGTATGATTTCCTTTTTTGTTTGCTCCTGGCGACTACGACCCTTATGATTTCTTGGGTAGGGTACAAAGTTTCTAATTATTTTTTCCAACACGGGTGGGACTTGCGATGGTAAATCGGAGCATATTGGTGACTCGATGGCTGATGTTGGTGCTTGCCCTTGCTATGTGCATGGGGTGCGATCGGTCAGGTCGACGAGGGGATTTACATCAATTTATTCCTATTGAGCCGGGATTGAATGTAATCGTAATCAGCTTTGATGCTCTCCGAGCAGATGCGCTTGGCGTTTACAACGCGCAGAAAAAGACTTCCCCTGTTATTGATTCATTTGCCGTAGAGGCTTTGGTCTTTGACCAGGCCCATAGTACTGCGCAGTCAACCCCGACTTCCTTTGCATCGGTTTTTACCGGCAGGATGCCGTTTCGTTCTTTCATTAAATGGAAACTAGTGTCAGAGCAGACCTTGGCGGGATATTTACACGAAAAGGGGTATGTGACCTCCTTTATTACTGATAACGTGCAGATTAATAAGGAGCGCCACTTTGATCAAGGATTTGACCATTTTGAGGTGATAGAATCTTCGGATGATGCGGACATGCTACCGAAGGTACTCTCAAGCATTGAGCAGTATAAGGGCGATAAATTTTTTTCCTGGTTTCACTTCCTGTCACCCCATGCTCCCTACGATTATTATGAGATGTCTAAGCAGTTCTATGATTCGAATTATAACGGAAGATTCAAACAATCCGTCCCCGTCAATTATACATTGGAGTCTCCCGAAGAAATCAAATATGTCCGTCAACTCTATGATGGCAAGGTATATTATGCAGATAACATCTTCGCCAATATTATTGAAGCAATTAAAGTTGCTGGGCTCATGGATAATACAGTGATAATTTTGACCTCTGATCACGGAGAGGAGTTTCTTGAACACGGTGGCACGGAGCACGATTCTCTCTTTGAGGAGGTTGTTAAGATTCCTTTGATTGTTCGGCATCCGCATGCTTTGCGCAGCGGAAGAACGGACATACCTTATGCCAATGTCGACTTTTTCCCGACACTTTCCGGAATTCTTGGTGTTCCTTGTGGATTTTCCTTAGATGGGATCGATGTGGGTACGGCTAATCTCGATGAAAAAGTAACCTTGGCCATTGCTATGACCAAATCCGAAAAGTTTGAAGCAAGTATCCGGCAGCGGAATGTAAAGTTGATTGAGAGCTGTACACCGAAAAAACAGAGGCAGATATTTGACTTGAACAATGATCCTATGGAAAAGGCTAATCTAGGAGAAGGCCATCTACAAATCAAGGATCTTTCCGCAAAGCTTCGTGAGGCGATGGGAGGTGATCCGTGCCGGATAATTGAGTCGTCAGTTCAGGGAGTAGCCCCTAGCGAGGGGCTTTCGAAAGAGCAAGTACAAAAATTGAGGTCTCTTGGATATATTAAGTAGGTGAGTTTTCGGGAGTTGGTTTTTAATTTAAGGGTCTTGGCTAATTTGCTTTATGAGTGCTAACGACTTTCCTCTGATTTTGTCCAGGGTGCGATTGTTACAGTCTGTTTTTGCGGGACACAGAGAAACGTGTTGTTGAATTCTGCCGGATTTTTTCCATGTAAACTCCTCAACTATCGATAATCAGGAGTACATTCCCGAATGATTTTTTTCAAGAGTCTAATGCGCTGCACATTGTTGGGCAAAAGAGAGCAATCTCTCCTTTGTGCCGATGAAGTGTCATGTCCTCTCGAAGGGTTGGATAACTATATTCCCCTCTTGGGTGAGTTCGCGTGGCATTCGTTGACATACGACGCAACCTTGGACTCGGTGAGTGAGCAACATTTTCAGCAGGTTGCTGATCGTATTGATCAGTTGATGGATAAAAACCCATCAACAATACTCGAGATTGGGGCATACGCCCACACGACAGGATATAAGCTACAGGAAAAATATGGCGCTGAGGTGACGCTATTTGATTTGTCCGAATCCACTTTGCGGTTAGGAAGAGATCAGGTTTCTTCAAAGAATGAGAGAGTTGAGTTGGTGGTAGGTGATTTTCATGATTTGCCTTTTACCGACGGTTATTTTGATGTTGTCTATATTTTTGCCACACTGCACCACTCGCGCGATTATAAAAGGGTAGTAAGAGAGATCCATAGAGTCATAGCACCGAACGGACTCCTGTGCGTGTTTCAGGAGCCTTTTAAGCGGGAGGCATGTTTTTACAAGTTTCGGACGAACCGGTTGGGGAAGTTGACGGGGTTTGAGAAGGCATTGGAATCGGAAGAACTTTTGACAACGGTTGCCGAGCCCACTCCCGGTAGCCGAGACGAGATCCTTTTTGGGATGATTGAGAATCAGGAGATTTTGCTGCAGGATTGGATCGAAAGCCTGTGCGGGCATGGTTGCGCGCCGTTAGAAGTGACACCACACTACGTGGGTAAAGTCGGAGTGCTAGGTGAATTGTGGCTCGTCTGGAGTAAGGGAAATAACTCTTTTGCCGGCTTGTCACGGAGGATGGCCAAGGATTTTTGTGATCGGCTTGACAAGGTTCGTCCGACGTTTGACAGGACCGCCCGAGGACTCGGTTTTAGTCTTCCTGGTAAGAATGAGGTGAAGGCAATGTTTGATTCCCTTGCCAGAAAAATTCAATTGCTGCCTCACGACCATGAGTGCTCTGAATATCATGCTCAAGCCGCAACCATTTTCGGAGGGGCATTGACGTTTATCGGCCGCATGAGAGCGTGTACGTCTGATGTTGGCGGAAGTGACAGTAATAAAAAACACGACAAGTTTCGGGCAGGTTTTCCCGTAATAGATGGTGTCCGAATTACTTTTTGCGAGAACTCCCTGCGCAATATAAGGCAATCCAACTCATGTATTTCGTTGTTTGGTGCAGCAGAGAGGGAAGCTCTTCGGGCCAACTTTCCTGACTTCCAGTGGAATTTTGCCAAACAGGATAACGGTTTTTGGGCGTTGGGGTTAATCGGGAGTGACGGAGAATTAGTACTACCCAAATCTGAGCAGAGGCAGTTGCTTGTTTTGCGGCTCAATTTCTCACTGGCCTCCTATGGTGGAGGTCCTTTTCGTCTCAAGATTCATTACGGCGACAAAGAGTTTGTTTATCCAGTTTACCAAGATGAAGCCATTCTTTTCCGTGGGATAGTCGATGGCCGGAGGAATCGGGTGATTGTTGCTACAGAATCGTTGGCCAGCCAGCCAGCTGTTCCGGTTGCCGGTGCTGGAGCTGGGGTGAAAATTTATTACGCCGGTGCCTTCTCTCTGCCAGAATTCACATGAGTAAGCTTTTGGCGGAAATAAGTTTTTAGTGGTAGCACTTCTCTCTCTCGAGCATACAGTTTTGCTGAGCGAGGAAACTATTGCAGAATTACTTCCCAACGATCTATTGAACTAATAATCGGAAGAAATAATGTCGATATTGAAAAAGATAGTTAATCTTTTCTGGCCATTGTCTGACAGCGGGTTGTTCCCATTTGAAAATAAGGCAGATTATTTCTCCCGGGCAGGCCATAAGGAGGTGGAGGGCTGGCTTTCTTCACATACGCTCGCGTTGGTTCATTTTATAGATCGGTTTCAACAGAACAATACGATTCGTGGCAGTGTTATTGAAATTGGAGTATTTCATGGTCGTTTTTTTATCGCCTTGTGCTTGTTGTTGAGGCGGGGCGAGAGGGCACTTGCTGTTGATGTCTTTGAAGATCAGGAGTTTAACTTGGATGGAGCCGGCATCGGCGATTACGGGATTTTTTCTGCCAATTTGCTTAACAGGCTGGGGACGATGGAGAACATTTGTATCCTTAAATCTGATAGCCTCAAGATCCAAATCAGTCAATTGATCAAGGAGCTTAGTGGGCAGAAAGTTCGATTGTTTAGCATTGATGGATGCCATACAGTGCAGCATACGGAAAATGATTTGATGTTAGCCTCTCAGGTGATTGAAGTTGGCGGCGTAATTATATTGGATGATTTTGAAAATAGAGATTGGCCTGGGGTAGCAGAAGGAGCAAACCAATTTCTACAGAAAGTCGGAAACGTTATCCCTATTGTCATTGCTTATAATAAACTCTATCTGACAACAATTGATTGGGCAGCTCGCTACCAAGCCTTCATAGAAAAAATAGTCGCCGCACAAACCGATAACGTCGAGTACCTGGATATCTGGGGTCATCGTGTACTTAGGGCCTTGATGCCTATTCCCGAGACATTGTTTTTGTCGGATCGTCAAGTACGCATTGATTTTTCTTCACTTTCTCCGGAACCGAGAAAATACTTGGGGAGTGGTTGGTCTTTTTCGGAACCTTGGGGAGTCTGGTCGGATGGAGGCATTGCCGAACTCATCATCGAAGTTCCGAAGTCCTTGAGAGGAGACCTCCGTATGATTATTGCGTTTCATGGATATGTAACGGAACAGTACCCGGAAATGACGATCAACATCCAAGTGAATACTCAACCGGTGGAAATGGTGTGTTGCCGCTTCGGGGAAGAATATCAAACCAGAACCTGTATTTTGCCGGCTGGACGGCAGGGGGGTCACGATATGGTTTGGGTTAGATTCGATATACCTCAACCGAAGAGTCCCAAGGAGTTAGGATTGGCTAGAGATTCCCGAGTTCTCGGTGTTGGTTTACGGAGTATTTTTTTTGAAGAGTGCTGTGATGGATGAGAGTTCGGTATGTGGGCTCTTGAGTTGTTACTTGCAAGGAAAAATTCGAATCGCGGGTGATAGTTAATCATCGTATGAGAACAGCATGGTTCGGTGGTCTATTTAGCGACAGGAGGAGAAATTGTTGAAAAAACATGGAACTGTTTTATTGCTCTTTGTTGCAACGTTCACGTTTTTCGGTTGTTCATCTGCCAAGCCGCCAGAAACAAAAAAATTAAAAGTGCTTGTTGTTGGAATTGATGGGATGGAGCCATCGCTTGTTGACGATTATCTGAGTCAGGGAAAATTGCTTAATCTGAAAAAAATAATCAATAATGGGTTTAAGAAAACTATCCCGACCAACTTTGCTTTGAGTTCTCCGGTAATTTGGACGAGTATTGCTACTGGCGTCCCCCCGGAAATTCATGGGATTACCGATTTTACCATTGATGGAAAACCCGTGAATAGCGCTTCTCGAAAAGTCCCTGCTTTTTGGAATATTTTGGACAGTAATATGGTAAAAGCCGCTACGCTGGCTTGGTGGGCTACATGGCCGGCTGAGCGGGATGGTGGAATTATGATAGGCGATAGGGTCTATTGGCAGGAGAGACCGCAAAAAGTCTACCCGGAAGGCATTATTGACACGACCAAATTTATTCTGGATGATTATGCCGGAAACTTTGAATTTCTGCCCCGGTTTACGAGCTATCCCTATGACAGCGAGTACAAAACACATTTTTCCGAAGGACAAGAGGAGTATCAGCTTAATAAGCTGATTGCTGATCGGCTCATTAGAATCTATTGCCGGGATAGAATTTACATCGATATTGCCAAAGAGCTTAGTGCAAAAAAAAATCTGGAAGTGCTGTCGATTTACCTGCAGGGCATTGATCACGTTCAGCATGCTTTCTGGCAATACATGGACCCGGAACCGTTTCGTAAGGAAGGCATTACGGTCAGTGGGGATAATGTCGCTCGTTTGGGGAGGATTATTCCGGAGTATTATGCCTTCATCGATGAACTGGTGGGAACGTTGCTTACTCTCTGCGATGAGAAGACCCTGATCTTTGTCCTGTCGGATCATGGTTTCGGTCCTGATCCGAGCGTTATCAAGGATACTCCGAAACTGGGGCTTTCCGGGAATCATAAAGATGAGACAGTTTTCATTATGTCCGGTCGTGACGTAAGAAGAGAAGCGGATGCTACGGATAACTTGGAGATGCCGACCCAGCTTGATTTCCTGCCAACACTGCTCTATGCCCTCCGCCTTCCGGTGGCGAAAGATATTTCTGGGCGTCCTTTGGATGGGTACTTTACTAACGAATTTCGTACCAACAACTCTGTGAGCTATATATCGACCTATAAGACCAACTTCAAGAAACAACAGCTTAAATCATCGCTTGGTGATGACGGAAAAGTCATCGAGGACCTAAGGGGGCTTGGATATGTTAAATAAAAACAGTCAAAACGATCGTTGTCCAGTTGTGAGTAAACTTCATTCGGCAACTTCTTGCCGTGAGCTAGGGTGTCATCTATTTGTTATTTTGATGCTACTGGCATGGAGCGCTTTGCCTGCTGTCGCCGTTAAACAAGATTCGTCACCATCCTCCAAAGAACATGCTTCTAACAAGTCCCCGGTTGTCAGTGAAATTGATTCGCAAGCAGCACAATCGGAACATTCTTCCATTATCAATAGTGCTCCGATTGTACTCCATGATCTTGAGAGTGCCGGACAAACGTTTATCTCTTTCTATAATAATTTATTGCCGGTGTCCCATACTAAGGATGCCACTGAAATTTGTCGCGCTTTGTCTGCCGAGAAGTATGTCGGCCAGTGCGTAATGGTGCTGAATAACCGGATAGAGTGGCTTAAGAGTCTAGCTGGAATAACCGGCGCTCAATTCCCGGAGGGCACGATTACGGCCAGTAAAGATCTCGAAGAGGCCGTTGATGTCGAGTGGAAGGAAGTATTGTTTTTTGGTGATAAATCGCAATCTGAGCGCCATCACTTAAGACTCTATTATACAAAAGTAGGCAATAACTGGATGGTCAGAAAAATAGAGGAGCTTAATTAGGCTGCTTTTCGATTCTTAAACCAGACATCGTCTTTTTGCTTTTCTCTTAGAACGAGTCGACGCGAAGCAACCTTTACCAATGGCTCTGCTCAAGTGGATTGAATCATGTCATCCGAGATCCAAGAAAAAACACCTCCAGTAGGAATTAACCATTATGCCGATAAGTTCTGGAACGATCTGCCGGAGGTGCGGGCGTATCTCTGCGAAAGCGCCACCGGAGATAGGAATCTTTGGTGGATACCATACCTTAAACAGCGTTATGCCAAGGTCCCGTTTCGTCGTTGTCTGATTCTTGCCTGCGGTAATGGACGGATAGAGCGGGAGTTGTTCGACGTTGGTGTAGCGCTTGAGTTCGATGCGTTTGACTATTCGGACGACTATTTGGATCAGGCACGGGCGCTCCAAGGCAATCGGCCTGTTACCTACTTTAAATCGACATTTGAAACCCTTCGTCTGAAAAAACAGTACGATTTGATTATCAATGTCGCAGCCCTCCACCATTGTGCCTGCCTGGAGAGTTTGTTGGAGAGGCTTGCCAATGCCTTGCAGCCTGACGGATTGTTCGTCAATTGGGATTATGTCGGGCCTAACAGAAATCAGTACTCGGCCGAGCATTTGCACGAATTGATGGCATTTAATAATTCCTTTCCCGCCAGATTCATGACGAAACATCCGCTGCAGTTCGGGATCGATACTTTTATCAGGGGGGATATTACCGAAGCGGTTCGCGCGGCCGACGTCATTTCTACGTTCGAGCATTTCTTTGAGGTGGTTGAACGCAGAGATCTTGGGGGGGGGATCGCCTATCAGTTGTTATGGAACAATGTCGAAGAGTTCAGCAAGAATGATCCTGAGGCGAAAGCCCTCCTAAAGCAGATTATTGATCATGATCGTAGCCAAACAAAAAAGAGGAGAGTGCCGACTTTGTTTGCCTTTTTTATTGGCTCTTCCAGAGCGGCTGTCACAACATTGGCCGAAGACGCCAATAAATATTACCGAGACCGGGTTGAGGCGGAGTTGGAACGGCAACTGGAAGAGAACGCCCGTCTCTCTGAGAGGGTGAGGCAATTGGAGATGGAAATGGATGCCTCGATGTTGCAGAGATTTCCAGTTTCATCTCAGGAGACATTTTTTAGAAAAGTGCTTAATTTTTTTAAGTTATGTTAGTCGGTACGATGAATTTTCTTGGTCGAGTTGGCCTTGGTTTTGGAAAGTTACAGGGAAAACACTTTTCTGTATTTCACAAGTTGAGAGGAATATGACTTTACAGTTAAGTTTGAAGGATTTTGATGGTTGTCGTAAAAACAATTTGACGGTCATAAGGATCTTTTTTTCGTGGGCTGTGTTGTATGGACATAGGACATAGTTTTGCGGTTCAGAACAGCATTGGACTTGAGGATCCGCTTAATAGTATATTTAAGGGGTCAATATGGATTGGCGCATTGGCTGTAAATGGGTTTTTTCTGATTAGCGGCGTCCTCGTGGCTGGAAGTATCGAGCGAAGAGGTGTCACGAACTATCTTGTGGCACTCAAACAACACTGGCTTTGTGATATGCAAGGTAGGTAGTGCTCCGAGTCCCTGGTTAACACGAGGCGTAGATGCAAAAGAAATCGGTTGCCGTTAGGGTTATTATTGATATCGCGTTAGTGGTTGGTAGTAGTTTTATGGCGCTTGCTGCAGTTGAAATCCTATTGCCTAATTTGCATATTCAGGGGATTGAACGTCATGTCTATCAGTATCGGCGACCGATTGTTCAGTATTTATATGGGCAGTATCACCCCGTGCTAGGAAACACTCTACTCCCTGATTTGCAGGGTGTTCATGTGGAGTATCGCGATTATCTTAACTATACGTTCAGTACGAATAACAATGGATTTCGGGGGCTTGATTGGGACTTTTCACCTGAAAGGAAAAACATCGTTGTTCTTGGTGATTCTTTTGCCTTTGGTTGGGGGGTCGAAGAAGGAGAAACATTTTCCTCGTTACTAGAAATGAGGTTACGTCAAATAGATCCTGCCATCCAAGTCTTGAATATGGCTCAGTCTGGTTATTCCCTAGATCAGGTTCTTAACACATATGAGCTGTATGGAAAGCAGTTTGATCCGATATTCATTATCTACTTGTACTGTTACAATGATCCAATTGACCCTCCTCCATTCGTGAATGGAGAGTTCGGCGCAGAGATCTTTCGTGCGAAAATATCGAGGGACGCATGGGACGAAGAGTCCAAGCTGAATAACATCAATTACTGGAGATTTGAAAGATTTTGGAAGGGGAGTTATCTTTTTGCGTTCTATGACAATTATCTGTTACCCTTTTTCGCTGACAAGCAAAACCCTCAGATTAGAAGGGCAAGAAAAGCTCGCCTTCGTTTCTGTTACGACAATTTGTCGCCGCCCAATCCACCGACTTCGCCTGTCCCTCGGGCTACAATACAACAGCAGTATGTCTGGTATGGTCTAGCAAAATTATATAAGGATTCGAAGGATAGGCCATTACTTCTTATGGATACGTCAGATAAAGTGTTTATCCACATGGAGGATAGTAGTGATTCTGACCGTTGGTTGCTGAGGGATTTCTCCGTACTCTATAAGAATGTTTTTTTTCTCGACTTTGAGAGTGAAGTCCGCCGGCGAAACGATGGAATTTCAAAATTTTTGAATGTTGATGACCATTGGAATGCAGCAGGGCATTTGTTGGCAGCCGAAATGCTTGGCTCAGTGATTGATCAGAATTTAGAACTATTGGGGATTAAAAAAAGGCCATAGCACTACGATGATTGGTGTTTTGATAAAATTATCCGAAATCATGTAGTCTGAATTTGTCTTTTTTCCTGCCAATTTTGAGGATACGGGGGTAACGGAGTCTCCGCTCGGGCCACTGTCACTAAGAGGAGAAGTAATAGGTCATAAAAAAAGCTGAGGTGGATGGATTACAATTATATTTATTTCGAAGATTAATTTGTCAGGTAACCGTAACCACTAGATTGCTATTGTTGTGGTTCATTGCTTTGGGCAGTGAGGAATGCCTTTGTGGGACGACTAAGATGCTTATTCTGTTATTGATTTTTTAATAGTCGCGCTATTCGACTCAGGAATGAGTTCTTTAGTTTTTCTTGCAAGATTTCTTTCTCCTCGCGCAATTTGGCCACCTCTTTTTCAAGAAGGTTTTCTCTCCTTTGGACCTCAATTAGTCTGTTTTCATGCGGAGTGCCAGGGGTAAGTGGCCGAAACGGGTCCAAGGCAACAGGATCTACCTGCCCAATCATTAAGTTGGGATAAAGTTTTTTCATTTGTTCCACGACTGAGTTGTCATGGTGCCATTCAGGACAGAAGAGCACTACTTCGACTTCATCGGGAATTTGGTTAAACGCGTAAAATTTTACCCCTTCTCTTGAGCTATTACCTTCGTTAAACGATATTGTCGGGTTCGGTCTCGTAATAAAAGCGATGACCTCGATACTGGCACTTGTCAGTCGCCTCATAAGGGTCAAGGCGTTAAGCTCGTTGTCGAAGTAAATAGCGGCTCGTTCGATTGGGATCATTTCTTCTTGTTTTCGTGATGAGAAGTTATCGTCAAGACCCTTAATTCGAAAGCCCAAGCATTTTTTGCAGACGGGGAAGGGGATGCCATCATTCCCCACGAGCTGTTCTCTGTATCCTTCTGCTTGGACATCAACGATATCGAGAGGGGTTTCCTTAATATTGGCAAATGCTGTCTTTCCGTCATAATCGTAACAGCACATCACTGCGTCACCATTGGAAAGGATTCCCAACTGTCGGTGCTGGGTGAAATTTCTGCAGACCGCCCGGCAGACCCCTTTTTTAACCGGAATGATAAATTCATTTTGTTGAGTGAAATCCTGGATCCAATGCCCTGCTTTTTTGAAGATTAAGAAGACCATGGGCGCAAGAGTATATTCCCCTAATGGCCAAGTGATTTGAGAAAAATCAACCGGGGCTTGGTTTGGAAGATTGGAAACAACGCTCGCGTCACCAAATTCCAATGCAGTTTCACGGATGAAGTTTTTCCAGAAGGCAATAACACGTTGCGCATCGGAGTTGTTGGCAACAATATTGACACCTTGCGGGCGGTATATGGAGTTATCCATGACATGAATTTCAAGACGGGCATTGGGGGCGATGGCCCATTTCGCGAGAATTATGTCTTTAACGTTCTGCATGATTGTTTCGTAATCATATTTTGGAGCGGGGCGTTTTATGGTTTTGTGTTGCTCATTGGTGAATGTCTGGACACTGACCATGATATGCCGGAGTCCACGTCGGAATAGGTCCTCGGCAGTTTCCCGTTTCAGGATGGATGCGTTGGTGATTAGCGCATGGCCAATGTGGAATTTTGCCGCTAGTCCAATTATTTCAGGCAAGTCCGGGTTTGTCGTAGGCTCTCCCATGACATGAAAGCCCAAGGTGCCGATAGCATTAGACGCATATTCTTCGATGATTTTTTTTACTGTCGGAAGGGGGAGGCGCTCCTTTTTGCGCTGCATTATGTCTTGTGGACAATACAGGCATTTGAAAGTGCAAATGTTGGTCGTCTCTATCAACAGTATTTCAGTGGTCCAGCCGCTGACTGCCGCCTCAGCCCCCAGTTCGGCAAAATTTGAAAAAGTTCTGCCAAGGCGTTTTTCATGCAATTTTAGGCGGGCGGGGTCGATAACAATCGGAAAATTGAAATTGTCTGCCAGCTTATAGAAAATCGCATCTACTTTGGGTAGGGTGTCGACCAAAGCAACTCGACTGGTGGCTACTTCCATCTGTTTTAATTGCTGGTGGATGTCGGCTATGAGACGAAGAATATCTGTCTCCGTGTTAGTGTATGCCGTACCGGAATAAAATCGGTATCCTTTTGTATTGGCACAACTAAACTCCCAATGTGCCCCTTCTCGATGAACACAGGCTACACCATGGTTTCTCACTTAACTCTCCTTATTTATTGTCGCTTTGTCCAGTGTGCTATCAGTGTATCAATCTGGCCTGGAGAATAAAAATATTTCATGAATTTTGATTGATAAATCCTGTCGATTTCATTTTTGGGAGGCGCGTATCTGCTAAGGAATTTCTCGTAAATCGGTTTGTACCACTTATCTTTTGAAAGATTATCTTTAACTAATTTGAAATTAGTTATTTCTAAAAACTCACCAATTTTTTGTTCTGATTCGTTGAGGTTGTCAAGGCGGATTATGATCATTTTTACACGATTATTATTACCTAAGTATGTCTGGACACCTCTTTCTTGATCAAACTTCTTGCTGTATATATCAAGGAGATATTTCTCTGTTTCCGGATAGTAAAAGTGACTTTTAAATAAATTATCATACCATGAAAGAATTCCTTCATCTCTGTTAAGCTCAGAGAGTTTCATTGTTATCTTATCTTCCTGATGTTTATAGGGTAATTTTATGAAATCATCCTTTTCGGCAATAAACAATTTATTCCATGGGGCATTTCTGCACATTGATTCGAAAACACTGGAAATATTTCTGGCAACCAGATCCCTGACCAAGCTGATAACAATAAATTCTTCTTCGGTTTGATGAAGAAAGTTATATAAAATTTGAATCGAGTGAGTATGCAGCAAGTTGTTGTGGACAAGCCAGTGGTCGTCAGTGACAATATTCGTCACGTCCCAAGTTGTTGGGTGAGTTGACCCTTTTAAGGAATTGAGAATCGATGCCGATCCAACTTTCCCCATTTGCCAGATAAATATTTTTTTTTCTATATCTCTCGCAGGGATAGTTGCTTTATGATTGGCCGGGGCGTGTCTATCTGTGCAGGGAAAATGGATCACAACGCTTTCTATCGGTGAAAAAGGAATGGAAAAAACAGGAATATTATGATGGAGAGGTGGGATTGAGTAGTAGCCTGTCTCGACACAAGGTTTTCTGCTTGCGGATACGGGGATATTGGTTTTAATTTTTAGAGCTTCAACGATATGATGGGCTATCGACTCCGAATACGAGGCGATAAGATAGAGATTGCCTTGCAACCTGTAGAAAATTTTGAAGTTGCCGTTGGTATTGTCCATGTGGACATCGGTGGCACCATGGAGAACACTCTGTTCTAGTATGAGATCGACAATTTTTGAGGGATTGTGCAACCTAGAACATTCAGTGCTAACGGTCTTAAGTGGGAGTCGATTCGAGGATACCGGTTGGGACAGAGGGATCTTTTTGTTCTGCATCTTTTTTATTGGAAACCAAGAGCGAAGTCGAAATTTTGAGGGACAATGGTGCCATTGTGAGTATGTCTCATAATATGTTTATAATTTGTATCATGTTATGTCCCGTAATTAAATAACTATATTGAACCTACATATTGGGTTCTTCAAGCAAGGGCTCGTTTGATAATTGTAAAAGGTAAAACTGATGCTAGACGATACTGTTGTAGAGATTCATAATTTGTCAAAGATATATAAGCTTTATGACAATCCTATGGATAGACTAAAGGAGGCATTTCATCCATTCAGGAAGAAATATCACAATGAATACTTTGCTCTGGCGGACATTGATTTTTCGATTGGGCGAGGAGAGGTGGTTGGTATAGTAGGGAAAAACGGAGCGGGAAAATCAACGCTTCTGCAGATAATCACAGGAGTATTGAGCGCAAGTTGTGGAACATGTATTGTCCGGGGAAAAATTTCAGCCCTGTTGGAGTTGGGTGCTGGCTTTAACCCCGACTTGAGTGGCCTTGAGAATATCTACTTCCAAAGTTCTTTGCTAGGATTTTCGACGTCTGAAATAGATGCCAAGATATCAGAAATATTGGATTTTGCTGATATTGGCAATTTCGTTAGGCAACCGGTAAAGACTTATTCTTCAGGTATGTATGTGAGATTAGCTTTTGCCGTAGCAATAAATGTCGATCCTGATGTCCTTATAGTCGATGAGGCACTTGCGGTAGGTGATTTCAGGTTTAGACAAAAATGTTTGCGGAGGATTAGGAAGTTCCAAGAGCAAGGTAAGACGATTCTTTTCGTTTCTCACGACACCGGATCCGTTCTTGAGTTTTGCTCTCATGCTATTTGGCTGCTGGATGGGAAAATTTGTAAAAGTGGTTCACCCTCAGATGTGTGCAAAGACTATATCTCGTATATGACCTATGGAGAAGTAGCTATCGCTACAGATGAAAAGAGTCAATCCGAGAAGAGTTCTGTTGTCGTAAGTTGCCCAGAAGTTGATGAATCCGAGTGGGTTTCTGTCGCGAATTGTGTTTCATTTGGCACGATGGGAGCTGAAATTAAGAGAGTGCTATTTCGCAATAAAGGAGAGTCTCAGAAGATAACAGTATTTGAGGGGGGAGTTAGAGTCATTTTTTCTGTTGAGATCCTGGTGAATAAGGACATTGATAGCCCCATTGTTGGTTTTCATCTCTGTGACGGGAAGGGGGTAAAGATTCTTGGTATGAACACTTTTGTTGAAGGGATCAATGTTGGTAATTTTAAAAAAGATGATTCGAAGATTATTGAATTCGAATTCGATTTTCCATTACTCGCAATAGGTAATTATTCATTTTCTCCTGCTATAGCCGAGGGAGATCTGTTTGATAATATCCAGCAGCACTGGGTTCATGATGCATATATCATAAAGATTGCAAATAACGATTACAGATCAAGATTAGGTGATTATCTCGTTATTAAAGATAATGTAGAAGTGCGTATTTGTTAGATTGGTTAAAAATGTTGATCATTAATGAGCTTTAATCGATGGATATATGGATAATTTTGTTTGCGATAGCCTTGGCGATTATCTCGTTTCCTCTGTCGCCGAAATGATATGAATCGATGAAAATTTCTTCTTTTTCATGTCCATCAAATACATTATCAAGATTTTGATAATATAGGTTTCCCCATGTGTTTTTTTCAATCAATGAAGTGAGTGTTTTGTTAATAGCTCCATAGCACGATGCGAAATATTCCTGATGCTCAGGAAGCTCGAATACCCGTTTTTTAAGAATTGATTGTTCTCTCGTGGTTAGTGTTTTAGATACCGCTGCTAATGTCGGTTGGAGCACGAAGAGATATGGTGTTTTGGTTGAATTTAGGGTGAACGCGCTTAATTCGATGTTTTTTAGAAGACGATCAACGACTACCTGCGGCCTAATAGAGTTGGGCGAAGGAGGCAGGTTGTCCGTTAAGTTGATATTATGGCTCTGTGTATAGATGTATTTGATTGTGTTGAATATGTTTTTGTCGAAATACGTTCGGAATCTTAAAATATCTCTGCCGCTCTCTCCCCAGTGAACATCATTACTCCCAGAAAAGGAAACAACTAAATCCGGCTGAAGTTCAGATAAGATATTTTCAATAGCAATGCGTTCGTGGGTTGAGGTCCATGCCGGACTGGCCATAGTGAATACTTCTATGTTTTTTTTAATTTTACTGCGGAAATTGGCGGCTAGTTTTTTTTCTAGGTATCCCGCAATGGTGCGGTTGTTGCTGGGGGAACCCGACCCATACGCCGTGGATCCCCCGGTGAGAAAAATTCGAAACAGTCCATCTGGTTTGGGTATCTCAACTTCACGGCTACTTCTGAATTGCATGGAGTTAATTTGCGCATTATTTTGCTGCCCTGGTGCTGGCGCATCCCCGAGAAAGGGCGTTAATAGACAAAGAGGCATCCATGAATAATTGTCGAGCGCATTGGCATTCTGGCCTTCTTGGTAATATGCTTGAATCACGTCTTTCTTTTCGTCCTCTGTTAAATGATTACCGAGGGTTTGTTTTTTTTGTAATACTGTGATTTGTTTGCTAAGAGGAGCAATCGTGGCATAACGACCACCAATAAAGCCTAGCCCCAACAGGACCAATACAGTTAAAGATATTATAAACATTGCCCCAATCGATTTTAGATGATTCCTGGAAAAAAGCATTTGGGGATTGTTTTTTTCTTT
>VMSU01000151.1 GCA_013792005.1 Desulfobulbaceae bacterium | reverse complement strand
AGGCCATAATGTTCAATCTCGGATTATGTTTTATCGATCTCGTTATCAGTATATTAAGAAATGGCACCCATGGTCATTTCCCGTGTGGGTATTTGTTATTGTGCTGAGATTATTGGTTAATGTACTAATGAACATGGTGGGTACGATTGTAACTTTTGGGTGTGTTGCAGAGTGTCGTGAGAGGCTTGGTCTTTATCTCAAACTGCTTTATTGGAATTTGAGAGGGTGTCCTTGAGGAGGCAACCAAATTTTGTCAAGGGGCATGGTGCGCCGTTAGGGAATCCTCGACGAATCCTCCTTATTCAACTTGGCGATATTGGTGATGTGGTTTTGTCGACTCCATGTATTCGCGCCTTGCGTGACACTTTTCCTAATGCCAGACTCGTGGTGGCGGTGAGGGAAAAGGCTGCGGAGTTGTTGGTTGATAGTTCGTGGCTTGATGATGTGATCGAGGTGCGCAAAGGAAAATTAGCGCTCTTTGGTGAGCCTATTTCTCAGATAGATTTTGTTTTGGCCTTACGCCGGTTCTCTTTTGATCTTGTGATTGATTTGCGAACAGGGACCAGGGGGGCCATTATGGCGAAAATTTCCGGTGCATCTCGTCGTATTGGTTTTTTTGCTGAAAATGAGACATGGTGGCGAAACGCGCTTTTTACGGATCTGCTCAGTTTTGAATATACGTCAGAACTTTATGTAGCGGACTATCTTCTCGTTCTGTTGGAGGCCTATGGGGTATGCGCCAGTCATCGCAATCCAAAAATTGAGGTATCGTTAAGCAGGCAAGCAGAGGCTAAACAATTATTGGCAGCGTTTTCTATTGGCAGCAATGGTATTGTAGTCTTGCAGCCTTTCTCCTTGTGGCGCTATAAAGAGTGGGGCACAGAGAAATATATTGGGCTTATTCGTTGGCTTGTGAAGAAATGGAAGGTAGTTGTGTTGATTGTTGGAAACAGTGCGGAGCAACAACGTGCTGCAACGATAGTTGAGGCGTGTGGGGATGGGTGTCACAATCTTGCGGGTAAGACCAGCCTTTCCCTATATGCTGCTATCCTTAAAGAGAGTCGGCTGTTTGTTGGTGTGGACAGCGCAGGTTTGCACATGGCCGCTGCTGTGGGTACGCCAACTGTAGGTATTTTTGGGCCCTCTTCGTCCTCGTCTTGGGGGCCACGGGGACCCGCACATGTAGTGGTAAAAAATAATTCTCTTCACTGCGTTCCCTGTCGGGAAAAAGGGTGTGCTGACAGTGAATTTAGCCGATGTTTGGATGAATTGTTACTTGATAATGTTGTAAAAGATGTGAATAATCAGCTTGTTGCATCTGTTAATCTTTACTGTTGCTGACCTGGTACACAATGATGTTTCCGGCTTGGTGGTGTTTCCACCGTCCAATTTCCTTAAATCCTTCTGGGGTTACTTTTCCTTCCAATTTTGGTGAATAGTTTTTCGGAATATTGTTTTTCTCCCACAGCAAATAGTTAATATTATTTTTATGCAACCTGTGTAATAACTCATCAGGTGAGGAATCTGATCTGTTGAGGTTTACAGGATATAACAATTTTTTTTCATTGTAAAAGTACGACTCATCCCGATATTGGTTGGCGTATAAGTGAACCACGCGGAGTGTATGGCCCGAAGCTGCAATAGTAATTTCGTTCCCAGGTGGATGGTGGGAATCTAAAAATTGTCCGATTTCCTTGAGAACAGACTCTGAATCTCCGCGGGGATGCAAGTTTTTGGGTAGTGTGGAGAGAACGAGTAGTAATGTTAAACTTGTTAGCGCTATTAGTCGGGAACAGCCGAATCGTTTTTCTATCTTGGTTGAAAGGGAACTGATTCCTGCACAGAAACAAAGTGATCCAGGAAGAATAACCAGCATCATATATCTATATTCGATAACCCAGACTTGAAAGGTTCTTATGTAGAGCGCTGTAAGCGCTGCGAAAGGTAGCAGAATAAGAAAAATTGAAAGGGCGCGGTCTTTGCTGTTGCGAATGAAAATTGTGATACCGAAGAGGGCAATTAGGGTGTATGGGTAGGAAAAAGCCTCGAAAAGTCGATTTCCAACTACACCTAAGGCAATAAGCCAGATAAAGGAGCGAGCTTCAGCAAGAAAAGAAAAAATCAATTTTCCTTGATCTGGTGAGATTATGGAGGGTATCGCTTTTCTGATTTCGGTGTATTGAGGTAGGCCTGAGGTAATTATTTTTATAATTGTGTTTATAAAAGAGTCTACTCTTGAAACTTTCAACAATAAATCTTTATCGATTACCGGTAGTAGGAACAGAATCGCTAGACCAGCAAGTATGGGTAGATAAAACCAAAAGAAGTTTTTTCGATAGCGCTGGAAAAAAACTGGAAGCATGAGACATGCTGTAGGATAAATGAGAGCCTCAATTCTAGCCCAAGCAGCGAAGAGAAACGCCAGGCAGGAGATTGGTAAGAGGTATTTTTTATTATTTTTTAGCCCTTTAATCAACCAGTATAGACCATACAGAGAGAAAAACCAGGATACTGGATCGCGTACGATATCAATACTATTGAATACCCACGTCGGCAGGAAGGCAAGGGCAGTTGTGGTCGCCAAACTTTCATCATGCCGAAAAAATTGACGAAAGAGTCCATAAAGGGGAATCATCGCAAGACTGCCGAAGGCAATCGATACAGCATGGGCTGCTAGGAGCCATTCTGGAATGACTAAGTGGAATATGCGTATCAGAATGGAATAATTTGAGAGATATGGATGAATGGTAAAAACTGCAGACCAATCCCCCATAGCAATTGCACGGGCCTGATTGATATATAGGGTTCCGTCTGGGTTGATTATTTCTGTAACAGATAAAGAATAAAGGCGAATTGCTGTGGCGACAAGTACCAACAGTGTAAGCGCCCATGGTTTTTCTGTTCCTTTGCTGAAGGAAAGAGAATTTTTATCGTGTGGAAAGGATAGATTCATAAATTTCAGTAAGTTCCATAGCCATGTTAGTCCACGAGCGCCTTTTGGCCACTCGGCGAGCTGCTTGCCCCATTTTTAGGCGTTGTTCCGGGTTAAGGAGGGCAATGATGCGGTCACTAATATCGGTAATATTGTTTTTTTCTACAACATATCCGTTTACTCCCTCAGTAACCAAGTCTTTAGCTCCAACTGTATGAGAGATAATCACGGGTAATTGCGAAGCCATGGCCTCCAGTACCGTCATCCCGAAGGTATCGAACCCTGAGAGCAGGGCATATATATCGGCGGCGGCATAGAATTGTTCAATCCCTTCATTTTGCACCCCAGCGAAAATCACGGTATTCTGTATACCGTGATTTTCTGCGATCTTTCGGTAGCGATCTTGGTTGCCTTTGCCTACCACAAGAAGCTTGATCTGCTGAGCGTGGGCAGGTTTTTTTCTGATTACCTCGGCCACAGCAGAGATCAGTGGATCTAAGCCCTTAAGTTCGAAATTCATGCCAACAAACAGAATCACAAAAGCTGATGGTTCTATGTTGAATTGTCCCCTAATGCGGGATCGGGTGACCTCTTGGTGGGATTGTGTAAACCGCATTAAGTCGATTCCAGGATGTACTACCCTCAGTCTGTCTCTTGTTTCAGGGAATTCCTGCTGATACTGTTCTTGAGCCAAGGTGGAAACGGGAAGCAAAAATTTGCAGGTAGGATCTGTTACCAGTTTTTTCTCCACCCATGCTGTTATTTTGTCGTAAAAACTCATCCGCTTGCCGCGTATGGTGTGAATCCAGAAACGATGGGGGACGCCGTGCATGGTGAACAGGTCGGCATAGAGGATTCTGTCATGTGTGTGGACGATATCGTATTGCCCCAACCGTAGGGCTCGGTCAACAAACCAAGCGAAGCTTAATGTTGTAAGGAATCGAGGGAAAAAGATAACAGGAATGTGATGGAAAGTGATTTTTTCGGAGTTACTGATCCATTTATTGGCAAAGACATGAATAGCATAGGTTGGATTAAGTGTTAACTGTTCGGTCAAACTAGCGACAAAACGTTCCGCCCCGCCGGTAAGTCCGTATTTGGGGATGATCACCGCTATCTTTCTTTTTTGTTGAACTGAAGGCATGATAAATTAAGAGTGCTGAGTCTCAATGGCTAGTTTACGAAAGAAGGCAAGGGACAATCGGTATCGATCAAGTTTGTTTTGTAGGGAGCACGGATCTTTAAATAGAAACATTTCGAGGTGAAGGGTCGCAATTCGCCAAAGAGCTTGCTTAATATTTGCCTGGCAAATATTTGTGATTGTTTTTCTGTGGTAGTGTTTTTTGTAAAATAGTGCCTCGGCCATGAGTTTCTTATGAAAAAGTTCCACTGGCAGTGTGTTACGTTCACTCTTACCTTCCCAGTGTACAATTTCCGCATCAGGTATAAACCCAAGTTTCCATCCCGCTTGTCGAATCTTTAGACCGAGATCGATATCTTCACCATATAGAAAAAAGTCTTCGGTAAAACCTCCAACCTGTTCAATTACTTCCCGTCGCGCCACTAGGCTGGCTCCTAGCAACCAAGCTATGTGGCCAGGCAGTCCTTTTACTTCATTTGTACAATGTTTTTGACCTGGATACTTGGTTTCAACTGATCCTTGGGGAGTATTATCTGGGTAGGTAATGCGGGTTCCGGCCATACCCACAGTAGGGCTATTTTCCATAAAAGCATATACAGCCTCCAAACATTTGGGTTTAACCTCGGTGTCTGGGTTAAGGTAGTAGATGTATTTGGCATTGGTTAAATTGGTGGCAAGGTTGTTGGCCTTGGAGAAACCGAGGTTTTCTCGGCTTGCAATGAGGTGCACCTGCTGGAATTGATTACGGACAAGGGAGACGCTGTCATCTTGGGAGGCGTTGTCAACTACTGCTATCTCAAGGTGAATACCGGCGCTTTGCGACAGGATGGATGTCAAGCAGGCAGAGAGGTAATCTGCAGTGTTGTAGTTAACGATAATGATAGAGATGTCTGGCATGGTTGTGTTTTGCACTGCAGGGCATAAAGGGGATGCTTTCACCCAGCAAACTGCATATCATGGAGGGTGGTATAGACGCCACTTCTGGCAAATAATGTCTCATGGGTACCCTCTTCAATAATTTTCCCATCTTGCACCACAATAATCCTATCGGCGTTACGAACGGTGGAAAGTCGGTGAGCAATCACAAACGTTGTCCGGTCTTTCATTAAATTTTCCAGGGCCTTTTGCACCTCTCGCTCAGATTCGGTATCCAGTGCTGAGGTGGCTTCATCCAGGATCAGAATTGGTGCGTTTTTTAGTATAGCGCGGGCGATGGACAATCGTTGCTGCTGACCGCCAGAGAGGCGAGCCCCTGATTCCCCGACCAAGGTGTCAAAGCCGTTTGGGAAATCGTTAATGAAGTCGAGGGCGTAGGCCGCCTTGGCCGCTTTTTTGATGTCATCAAGACTTCGGTTCTGATCACCATAGGCGATGTTGTTCCGGATTGTGTCATTGAACAAAATAGTCTGTTGTGAAACCATGGCTATTTGAGCCCGCAATGATTGAATGGTAACCTCTCGAATGTCGTGGCCATCAATGAATATGCCCCCTTCAGTTACATCAAAGAAGCGGGGAACAAGGTTGACCAGGGTAGTTTTTCCTCCTCCGCTCGGGCCGACAATGGCCAGCACTTCACCTGAATTTACGGTCAGGTTCAGGTTTTTGAAGACTGGTACTCCGTTATCGTAGAAGAAGTCAATCTGCCTGAATTCGATGTTCTGGTGAAAAGGGGGCAGAGACGTGGCATTGTGTTGATCGGTAATTGCCGGGTGGATATCCAAAAGTCCAAACACCCGAGTTGCCGCTGCCAGCCCCTGCTGGAGTGCGCTGTTGATATTACTCACCCCTTTTATTGGTTCATAGATCATAATCATGGAGGTAAGAAAGGCCAGAAAAGCGCCTGGTGTTGACTGGCCCAGGATAACCTGATGCCCCCCATACCAAATAACAGCTCCGATTCCTATGCCGCCAAGGAGTTCCATAATCGGGTGTTGAAGACTATTAATCCGGATATCTTTTGAAAGGATGTTGAACAGACGGTCGATCACGGTAGAAAAGCGGTTCGTTTCATACTGCTCCATACCGAAGGCCTTGACAATTCGGTGACCGGTAATGGTCTCATGCAGGATGTTAGAGACCTGGGCTACGGTTTCCTGATTATTAGTACTGAGTTGCCGGAATTTTTTACCGAACTTGACAACAGGGACCACTGCCAGAGGCAGAAAGATCATGGCAATCAAGGCCAATCTCCAGTTGAGGTAAAATACAACCCCTAACAGCCCGATAATTTGGAACAAGTCTTTTAGTATGCCGACCAAAGAACGGGATACAGCATTTTGGATCAGGGTAGCATCATTGATGATCCGGGCGATCAGTTCACCGGTGGGAGTGTTATGGAAAAAAGAGATCGGAAGTTCGTGAATATGGGTGAACAGTCTTTTTCGGAGGTCACTGATGATGCGTTGACCTGTGGTGTCCATCAATGAGGTATAAGTATAATAAAATACACCTTTGACCAAGAACACACCAATTAGTGCAAATGGCAGAAGGTTCAACATCGTTTCGTCTTTGGTGATGAAAATTTTGTCGATCAGCGGCTTGATGATGTAGGCTTGGGCGGACCCCATTGCAGAAACGATTACCATGCTGACCATAGCTACAATCAATCTTCCTCGATATGGCTTGATCAAGGTGATAGTTCGTTTGATGAGTTCTCGATTGCTCATTGTTTTGGTATGGCCGAAGTTAGCAGTAGTTTTGAAGGTGGGGGGGAGCAAAAAACAGAACAACCAGCAAGGAGCTGATCATAAAAAGCTGGAAGGATTAGGTGCTGATTGAATTAAAGTGACGCGAGGTTTGGGACTAATTAAAAGATCATACATAGCCCTTTAATGCAGTTCCAAACCTCGCGTCAAGTGGTTCCAAATCTCTCGCCGCGTTACAAGGCTCATTTATATTTATGAAGACGCAAGGCAGCAGTCTCACACAGATTCTCACATGAAACAAAAAAGCACTTAACTCGAAAGAGCTAAGGGCTTGATTTTACTGGTGCGCCCGGAGGGATTCGAACCCCCGACCCACGGATTCGAAGTCCGGTACTCTATCCAGCTGAGCTACGGGCGCACGTAAGGTTTAGATATTTATAACATATGGCAGGGATCTCGGCAACACGAACGCGTAACTCGTTGAGGCAATTTTTTTTACCGTATTTTGTGCATAACTTACGTTTCCATCATATAGTTATTGAGAGTTGAGCACCCTGGGAATATATGGTAAATAATTATCATTGAAAGTTGAAGTTTATTGCCTATTTTGATCACTTAAGTGGAGATATTCTCATGAAACGAAAAATCGTTCGTCCCCTCTTTGCTGCTGTAGGGTTGTTTTTTGCTCTTTCGAGTTCAGTGTCGGCGGCGGTGGAAACTGCCACGGTCACAACGCTGAATCCTTCAGGTAAGCCTGTTGATACTTCGGTCTCTGCGGATGGACGGTGGCTCTTCGTGCTTACCGGCAAGGGAACTGTTGATATCTTTGAAACGAATGGCACGCTCAAAGATACAATCAAAATTGAAGGTCAGGCTGACACCATCGCGTCGTCACCAAACGGAGATCGTCTCTTTTTGTCGTCTAAGGGTGAAGGAACGATCTCGGTGATTGCCGTTGATTTTGTTCAACATATTGAAACGGCCGGAGCCCCATTCAAGGGCGCAGAAAATGCTCCTGTGGTTGTGGCTGTCTTTACGGATTTCCAATGTCCTTATTGCGCTAAGATTTCGCCTTTAATGGACCAGGTTCTCGCGCTTTATCCCAAGGATGTTAAAGTGGCACATAAAAATTTCCCGTTACAGAGTCATCAGTTTGCTATTCCTGCCGCGATCGCTGCCTTTGCCGCTAATCGTCAGGGTAAATTTTGGGAAATGCACGACAAGATATTTGAAAATTATAGCAACTTAACGGAAGAGAAATTTACTGAATTTGCTAAGAACCTTTCTTTGGATATGGACAAATTTGCCAAGGATAGCAGTGATCCTCAACTTCGCCAGCAGGTGCAGCTTGATCTTCAGAATGGTATAAAAGCGGAAGTCCGAGGCACGCCGACCATTTTTGTAAATGGTCGGCGTCTTAATGAGCGAAGCCTGGATGGGATTAAAGCATTGATTGATGCGGAGTTACGCAAGATTAAATAGGACGAGGTGTTGAGGGTGTCCATTGTCTGGGCTTTCGATCCTGGTTCTTTGATGATACCGAATATTTCTTTCGGCTTTCAAATTCCCTTGGGCGGGGCCCAGGCCGTCCTCCGGGGGCAGTGTCAATGGTGACGTTTATAGACTTGCCGTTGATTAAGGCGCCTTGAAACGTTCTGGTTATGAGTTCGGCAAACCGACTGTCCGCTTCAACGGTGGTCGAATTGCGCAAGATTTCAATGTTGCCGATCTTGATATTTGAATCAGCCAAGGCTTCATTAAATTCAGCGAGTATCACTCTTGGGGTTACGCCATCTCGCTTGCCGATATTAAATTGGATGCGGGCGACCCGTCCGTGGGGAGTGTGTTGTTTTACGAATTTTCCTTCTCTTCCAGCCTCTGCTCCGCGTTTTGGTCTTTCGACCTCCTTGATATTCAGGTCTGGGGCATCCCGATAATAGGCCAAAAGCTTATTGAATTCCAGCGAGAGTAGGCGGGCGATCAGTTCGTCTCGACTGAGTTCGGAGAGTGCGTCAGTGATTGCCGGCAGAAATTTTTGGAAACGGTCATACGGAACATCGACATTTTTTATAGTCTCGACATGATTGAACAGTTGCCTCTCGCATATTTCATGTCCTGAGGGAATTGTTCCCCGCACAAATTTCCGTTTAAGGGATTTTTCGATCTCCAGGATTTTATAGCGCTCGTTCGGTGTGATGAACGAGACGGAAACGCCGCTGCGTCCGGCACGACCGGTACGACCGCTGCGGTGGGTATAGTTTGCCGCTTCATCGGGCAGGTTGTAATTGATGACATGAGTCAGGTCCTTGACATCAATACCCCTGGCCGCAACGTCGGTTGCTATCAAGAGTCTCAGATTATTGCCTCGAAACCGTTTCATGACTTGGTCGCGTTGGGCCTGGGAGAGTTCTCCGTGCAGGGCCTCGGCGCTGTAACCGTCCTTGATCAGATGGTCGGCGATGTCCTTGGTCTCTTGGCGGGTTCGGCAAAAGACGATAGCATACATATCCGGGTTGAGGTCGGCGATGCGCTTCATTGCCGGATACCGGTTGTGCCCCTGCACTACATAATAGATATGTTCTACGTTTTCGGTGCCCATGTTGCGGTCACCTACTGTTATCTCAATTGGATTCCGCATGTATTTCTGTGAGATTGATACGACCTCACGTGGCATGGTGGCGGAGAACAGTATCGTTCGTTTTGTGGCCGGGGTCTCAGCCAAAATGGCATTGAGTTCGTCCTGAAAGCCCATCTGAAGCATTTCATCAGCTTCATCGAGGACTAACGTTTTTATGGCCGAGAGGTTGGCGTCTTTACGACGGATCAGGTCAAGAAGACGGCCAGGAGTTGCCACGATGATGTGGGTTCCTCGTTGCAGGTCTCTGATCTGGTTGACAATATTTGCCCCACCATAGACGGCGACTGTTTTTATGCCGGGAGTATAACGGGAGAAAGCGTCAAGGTCTTTGCTCACCTGCAGGCAGAGTTCCCGTGTTGGACAAAGGACTAAGGCTTGCGGTATTTTCTTTTTGGGGTCAACAAGTTGGATGATTGGCAGTCCAAATGCGGCGGTTTTACCGGTGCCGGTCTGTGCTAGCCCGATCAGGTCGTTGTGGCCATCGAGTAGTAGGGGAATAGTTTGTATTTGAACTGGAGTTGGAGATGTAAATCCTAATACGTCGAGGGCCTTTTGGATATCCTCGCGGATACCAATGGTGCTAAATAATGTCATTATGGGTCTCTGTGGGGTTGTGTTGCGGGGGGTGAAAAAAAATGCCCCGCGGGCGGCGGGGCATTTTTTGGCAGGAACTTCCGGTCATGCAGCCGGAAGGCGGGCCGGTAAGGTGTTAGCGCATTACGACTACATTGTCGGCAGCCGGGCCTTTATTGCCTTCGACCACGTCAAACTGTACACGGGCGCCTTCTTCAAGGGTCCGGTATCCGTCAGACTTAATGGCTGAGTAGTGGACGAATACATCAGTGCCATCGTCCTTCTCAATGAAACCAAATCCCTTAGACGCATTAAACCATTTGACTTTTCCTTCTGACATCTCTAACAGCTCCTTAGTGCTCGGCCCGTCTGGACCACTTATTAAATGTGCCGAAATTGATTCGGCTGGCAGCCTGATTCTTCAAACAAAAAAACCGCACTCCATTGGATTGGGATGTGCGGTTGCTCATATTCTGCTTGGAAGCGTAACAGGTACTGCACAAACTATTACTGATTTATAGCACATGGCTAGCACAAATAAAAGGTTTTTTTTCGTAATTCCTTGTCAGTTCTTTTACTGCCGCCGGTGGCAATATCTGTCGTAAAGGCCTGTATGCTTGACTTTTGTGGATCATTACGATACATTCCAGAGTTTTAATTTTATTTTTCTTTCTCTGATATTTTCGATTGAGGCTCCACTTGAACGTTACGGCTTTAAAAGGTTTTAAAGATATTCTGCCGGAAGAAACGCTGGTATGGCAAAGGATTGAGACTACGGCCAGAGATGTTTTTCGTCGTTTCGGTTTTCGGGAAATCAAGGTGCCAATCCTTGAAAAAACGGCCCTTTTCGCTCGCTCTATCGGTGAGACCACCGATATTGTCGAGAAAGAGATGTATACTTTCACTGACCGTAATGGCGATTCCATCACCATGCGGCCCGAGGGTACTGCCCCGGTTCTCCGTTCTTTTATTGAACACTCCCTGCACAACCAGCAGCCAGTGCAGAAGCTGTTTACCTTTGGCCCCATGTTCCGCCACGAGCGGCCCCAGAAGGGCAGGCTCCGCCAATTTCATCAGATAAGTGTGGAGGCGCTGGGCGCCAATCAGCCGGAGCTTGATGCGGAAATCATGGCCATGGCCTCAATGATTTTGACTGAACTGGGCCTTGTTGTCAGTCTTGAGATTAATTCACTCGGTTGTCCTCAGTGCCGTCCCGGCTTCAATCAAGCGCTTCTTGCCTTTTTGGCAGACAAACAAGACTCTCTCTGTGAAGATTGTCAACGGAGGCGAGAGAAGAATCCCTTGCGAGTGCTTGATTGCAAGAGCGCCACCTGCCAGAGTCACTACCAGGAGGCCCCTTCCATTATTGATCATCTCTGTTCCGGTTGTTCCAGTCACTTTCAGATTGTGCAGAATGGCTTGATAGCGATGGAGATTCCTTATGCCGTTAACTCATTTATGGTTCGCGGCCTGGATTACTATACCCGCACAACTTTTGAGTTGATTACCGATGCGTTGGGCGCTCAAAGTGCTGTTGGGGCGGGCGGGCGGTACGATGGCTTGATAAAGCAACTCGGCGGTCCCGACCTTCCGGGCATTGGTTTTGCCATGGGCATGGAGCGCTTGGTGCTTTTGCTTCAGCAACAAGAATCAAATCTGTGCCAGACTCAAGGGGATCTTTTTATCGCTGCCCGGGGTGATAAGGCAAGGACTGCGAGCTTTACCATGGCTCACGGGCTTCGGCGATTAGGTATGCAAGTGATCATGGAGTATGCAGGAGCCAGCCTTAAGAGTCAGATGAAGCAGGCTGATCGGCATAATTGCCGCTACACCTTGATCATTGGGGACGAGGAGATGGAAAAAGGCGAAGCCACGTTGCGAAATATGCTTACTCGGGACCAGGATCTCATCAAGTTGCCGGATCAGGGAATTAAAGAGTGGTGCACAATGCTTATCCAGAAGTTGTACACGGCCTGAAAAGGTTAGTCTCATATCTTTTATATAACTCATATAATATTTAACAAGGAGCACCCCAATGGAATCCATGGGTGGACTGAAACGGACACACAATTGTAACGCACTGAACATCACCCATGTCGGGCAAGAAGTAACCCTGATGGGTTGGGTTATGCGACGAAGGGACCATGGTGGAGTTATTTTTATCGATCTGCGTGATCGCTGGGGGTTAACTCAGGTGGTATTTAATCCGGAACTCAACCAACCGGTGCACGCCAAGGCACATGATGTGCGCAGCGAGTGGGTTCTTGCTATCCGCGGAGTGGTTGTCAAGCGACCAGACGGCATGACTAATGATAATTTGATGACCGGCGGCATTGAGGTGATGGTCAATGAGTTGCATATTTTGAACACCTCACCGACTCCTCCATTTCCCTTGGATGAGGACACTGAAGTGTCGGAGAATCTGCGCCTTAAGTATCGTTATCTCGATTTGCGCCGGCCAACGATCAGCAGGAATCTGGTTATGCGCCATCAGGCAAGCCATGCCATTCGTTCGTATCTTAATGAACAGAACTTCCTGGAGATTGAGACGCCGGTGCTGACGAAGTCCACCCCGGAAGGCGCGCGCGACTATCTCGTCCCCAGTCGGGTCAATACCGGAAAATTTTATGCCTTGCCGCAGTCACCCCAGATATTCAAGCAGTTGTTGATGGTCGCTGGGATGGATCGCTATTACCAGATTGTTAAGTGTTTCCGGGATGAGGACTTGCGGGCAGACCGGCAGCCTGAGTTTACCCAGGTCGATATGGAGCTTTCCTTTGTTGATGAGGAGGATATCTACAGCATTGGCGAAGGGATGTCTCAGCATCTGTTCAAGGCCACATTGGGGCTAGACCTGGTGATACCATTCCCGCGTATGACCTATGCCGAGGCCGTGGAACGGTTCGGCAACGACAAGCCGGATACCCGTTTCGGGCTGGAGCTGGTTAATCTCACCGAAGTGGTTAAGGATTGCGGGTTCACGGTCTTTGCTTCGGTGGTCAAGAATGGTGGATTGGTTAAAAGTATTAACGCCAAAGGTTGCTCCGAGCTGTCGCGCAAAAATATCGACGACCTCACGGAGTTTGTTGCTCAGTACGGCGCTAAAGGGTTGGCGTGGGTCAAGATCAAGCCGGATGGTGAGTGGCAGTCGCCCATTGCCAAATTTTTTACCGAAGCGGAACGACAGGCTATGGTCGACGCTCTTGCCGCAACACCAGGCGACCTGCTCTTTTTTGTCGCTGATACCCCGAGTGTTGTGCATCAGGCCTTGTCCGAACTTCGCTTGCAGCTTGGCAGAATGTTGAAACTGATCGATACCAAGGCTTTCAACTTTCTCTGGGTTACCGACTTCCCGCTCCTTGAGTATGATGCCGATGAAAAGCGCTTTACTGCGGTGCATCACCCCTTTACCGCCCCGAACGAGGAGGACTACGATAAACTTGAGAGCAATCCGGGTCGGGTACGGAGTCGGGCATACGATTTGGTCTTAAACGGCACCGAAATTGGCGGTGGCAGCCTGCGTATTCATCAACAGCACGTTCAGAGCCGGGTGTTCTCGGCCTTGGGGATCAATCCGGAAGAGGCAAATGATAAATTCGGTTTCCTGCTGCAAGCTCTGGAGATGGGAGCACCCCCGCATGGCGGCATGGCCTTTGGTCTTGACCGATTGATGATGATTTTGACCGGTAGTGAATCCATCCGCGACGTAATCGCTTTCCCCAAGACCCAGAAGGCGACTTGTCCGCTGACCGACGCCCCGTCGCCGGTAAACCGCAAGCAACTCACGGAGCTTCATCTTCGTCCTGATTGGAAGGAATAAGGGTGTTGAGAGTTATGGATTGATCCGAGGTCATTTATTCCAGGGATGGTAATGCAACCCCTCATGCTTCTTGTCGAAGAAGTATGAGGGGTTTTTTGTTGAATAGCGTGATTCGACCTCTCAGTCAGCCGAGGCACTGAGCCATGGTGCTATCCAGGGTGATGTGCCCCCTGTCGATGGCTAAGATCCGGTATCAGGTATTTTTCGACACGATCCCCACCGGCAGGACTATTGTGTCGGCTGATGCATCCTGCAGGGAAATGAGGATGGAAAGGAAGGGGTGGAGCCTGTCATGGATGTAAACGCACTTGTGCCAGATTCTTTCACGCCTGATTGACAAAATATTATTATCAATATACATTATTGTTAGTTTTGTAATAGTATTATATGTGAGCATTTGGCTTGTTCTAATAATTGTTGAGATGAAGGAGTGCAAACTATGGTGGCATCACAACAGCACATCACAGCGTCGACTCCGATGGGAGCGACGCTTATCAACGGCGGGGCCACTTTTCGTGTATGGGCACCGGCTGCAGAGCATGTTTATGTCGCGTTTAATGGGGCAAAGGGATACGACCCTGAACCCCAGGACGAATTGGTCGAAAACCCGGAAACAGGACATTGGACCGGCTTTTTCCCCGACGTGGTAGATGGTGCGAAGTATCGCTTCTATATTATTGGCAAAAAAGGGCGCCATGGCCGAGACGGTCATGGCAATGAGCGCGACGGCGAGGGACTGAAGCGCGACCCTTGGGCGCGGGAACTGGAGTTCGGATGGCCGGATGTGGAGAGTTTGGATTGGCCCGACGTGGACTGCATCGTGCGCGAGGCAAATGATTATCCGTGGCACGATGAGGGGTACTGCCCGCCAGCGTTTAATGATCTTGTCGTTTATCAATTGCATTTCGGCGTTTTTTACGCCCGAGACATGCACGGAAATGATATCCGCAAAGGTCGTGTGGCAAAGATACTCGATGCTATTGATCGGCTAGAGTATTTGGCCGATCTTGGCGTCAATGCAATCCAGCCGCTTCCGTTCGTTGAATTCGGCGGCGAATGGGGGCTTGGTTATAGCGGTGTGGATCTCTTCTCGCCGGAGATGGATTACTGCGTTAAGGCCGCCGACCTGGCGCCGTACCTTGTCAAGGTCAACAAGATGCTCGTGAGCAAAGGGTGTGCCCCACTCCCGAAGAAACTTCTTATAGGCCAGGTGAATCAGGTCAAAGCGTTTGTCGACCTCTGTCACCTTTATGGGTTGGCTGTCATAACCGACGTCGTTTACAATCATGCGGGAGGCAACTTGGATCTGCAGAGTCTTGACTATTTTGACTTTCCGGAAAACCCGAACGGCGGGAATAGCCTTTACTTCACTGATCAGGGCTGGGCCGGCGGTAAAGTGTTTGCTTATTGGAAATCTGATGTACGCGATTTTCTCATCCAGAATGCTACTATGTTTCTCATTGATTTTCATATGGATGGCATTCGCTTTGATGAAGTCGGAGTGATTGATGACAAGGGCGGATGGCAGTTCTGTCAGGATCTTACGCAGACGCTATGCTTTCTGAAACCCGAGGCTGTGCTCATTGCCGAATACTGGCGTGATCACCGCTGGCTCGGGGTATGGTCACCACCCGCCGGGATGGGTTTCCATATTGGTTACAGCGATCTTATTCGCGATGGTGTTCGTGAGATGATCGCCGAAGCCGCGGGCGGAGGCAGCGCCAGCGTGAATATGGGACGGCTAAAGGGTGCGCTCGAATGTCCGTGGAACTTCCCCGCCGCATGGCAGGCCTATAACTGCATCGAGAACCACGATTTTGTGCTCGATATGGACGGAGATCACCGTAAGCCTCGCATCCCGAAGCTGGCCGATTGGAATGATCCCCGTTCGTGGTATGCCCGCAGCCGCACCCGCGTAGCGATGGGCACCCTGCTTACCGCGCCGGGAGTGCCGATGCTCTTCATGGGTCAGGAGTTTCTTGAGGACAAGCTGTGGTCCGACAATCCGCATGCGACCGATTTGTTCCTGTGGTGGGAGGGTCTCGAAGAAAAGGACCGACACATGAGCGACCATCATCGCTTCACGCGCGACCTGATCTGGCTGCGCCGTAAGCAACCGGCCCTGCGATCAGAGCCGATCAATGTCTTCCATGTGGACGAACAGAACCGCATCGTGGCATTTCATCGTTGGGTGCCGGGAATTGGACGCGATGTGGTCGTTGTCGTCAGCTTGCGCGAGCAGAGTTTCTATGATCGCAGCTACCGCCTCGGGTTTCCATTGCCCGGCCATTGGCACGAGGTATTCAACAGCGATATCTATGACTGCTTTTTCAACAATGGTGCGGTCGGAAATCCCGGCGGCCTCGATGCAAACTGTTCAGGGATGCACGGGATGCCTTGCTCTGGCGGCATCAATATTCCCGCAAATGGAATACTTGTGTTTGCCCGATCCCCAGGTGATTGATGCGTCAGCCGTACCCCGGGATTGCCCCCAGGAGAACAAGACCACAGGGGAGAATATGTGGGTAGTTTACTTTTGGATGGCGGTATTTGATAGCGGCATTGACGGTATCTCCATCGACGATAAGTGCTAATACCGTCACAAATACCGCCAAAAACAGGTGGCTGTCAACGGTTTTTAACGGATATTACCGGACGAAAAGGCATAAAAAAATCCCGCAATCCTTAGAAGGACACGGGCTTTATGTATGTTGCCGGATTGTGCCGGATTATGTGATGCAGTCCCTTGAACTTAAAAGGTAAGTATCTGTTGTTTTAAATCTTTTGTCTTATGAAAAAACTATGGTACCCCTAAAAGTACCCCCAAAATAAAAAGTGCCCCTTCTGTCTATGTCATTGGCAACTTGTGTGAACAGCAACAAGGAGAATTTTTTGACTCTTTGTTCGCGAAGACGATGTTATTATGGATGGGGGAATAAATATATTATCTCATTGTTGAGTGACAACAAAATGGGATGACAAGAAAATTAAGCGCAACTTATACTTCCTCTTGTCCGTAAAGCTCGATATGATCTTCAATACCTGAAGGAACGAAGGCAAAATGGGAAGACTCATCATTGTATAATGCAAAATAACCAGGGAGCCGCGCGATTACAAAACTTTTAAATAAACATTCGGGGTTATGCTCGATTGTTGCCCTGATAAGCACCTCTCCGACCTTTCGTTTATTGGCAGCAAATAGTTCCGACACTGAAAGTTCTACTAGCCAAACATGATCATCACTTAAATTATTTCTGATTGCAGTTAGCAAGTCTGTATTAACTGAATTTCCTTCCCAGCTTCGAACTGTACCAAGATGCCGGATATAATCTTTCACAGTAATCAGGATGGGGCGCAGTACTAATCTGTTGTTATCTGCAGAATGTTTAAGCCGAGTTAGCCAGGGACTTGGGTTTGGAAGATTTTCTTTGAGCTCGAACAGGTATTCAGCACCAATTGCTTCTGCTTCAATAGGATTGATTTTGATGTAATTGGGCATCGTCCCAATTACATGGCATACGCAAGCCTGGTGAGCAATAGAGTCAACATTTTTTTTGCAGGTCTTGCATATCTCTTCGTTGCCGGTATGCAAATAATGTCTAGGTATGCAATAATTTGATCCAAAATTGTCATCATGGCAGATAAACATGCTCAGCCATGATTCACTGGGGATGTATCTGATTTTTTTTCCAATTTCAAAATAGCCAAGCTCGGCTCTTGGAACCCAGTTATCTTGGTTAAATGTATGGCCGATTACGGGAATGGCATGATATTCACCCTGACGACCTACTCCAAAGAATATAATAGCAGGAAATCCAGATTCAATACTTCCATATATGTATTTTTGAAACGGAACAGTAAATGACGGATCAGAGGATTGTAACGCATCGAAATTGCCGACATAACACGAGGCTCCATTAGCCTCGAGGATTTGCACCATTTGCTGATTAGTTAAACCGCCGCTTGTAAACCCTCCTACCAAAGAATTTATTTTTCGATAGAGAAGGTCACCTTCAGAGCAAAAAGAAGCCGCTGCACTTCTAACTGCGACATGAGCACAACAGTTTGTTTTGCCATTTTGCTGTGCATAAAGATAACCCTGAATTGTCAATTTTTTTCCAGTAATACAGCAATTCCATGTGGGTGGTTTGTTGATAAAATTATTTGTAATTCGCTCGGGGTGCAAAACTGATTCATAAATCCATATACGAGTCCATCCAGAAGTAGCACGAACCTTACGGACAATAGCGTACCCTATAAAATTATCATCAACAATAGAATCAGGGCAGCCCTCACCATCAAAGAGGAGATTAAAGAAGCTCAGCCTACATGTTTGTGAAAACAGCAAAGAGCCAACGTCAGGATGTTGAGCTAAGTCTTCATTTTCCTGAACAATATCAGGAGCACCGTCAACATTTTCAATAATTAGCGTGCGGCAATCATTGCGTCGAGCCTGAGAAAATATTCTCCGCAATGCGATACAGTCGCCACTGAATTTTTCAACAAAATCAAAATTTGAAAATGGGCGGTCTAAACATATAGTTTGAATGTGAGTGCCGGGGAGAGTTCTTGCGGAATGTTGCATAAAAAAAAAAGCACCTTGTCGGCGCTTTTTAGGTTCTTATCTTATTGTGAGAATGGTTTCTCGAGATTTGAGTTCGAATTGTTTGAGTCGGCCTAAGAAAGTTGGTACATCGTCACAATCAAATGTAACTCTTTTTTCTATGACTTGAGTGCTTGCACTCGCCTGGAGATCATTTAGTAAATTTTTCCGATTCTCTTCGAACGATAAACTAGCTTTTCTCTCTTCGTTCGCCATTTTTGCCCCCATTATTTTGGTAGATGAATCTTCATCCCAAAAATGAATAACGATTCATGTGAACATGTGAAAAGGTCAACAACATTATCGCCTTTGTATCAAAAAAACAACACAAAAGCTATTCAACTTAGGCTATTTACTAAATCCTATCAAAAAATCTAGGGAAAAATACAATTATTTTCCATCGGTCGAACCAAAAATGGCAAGTGCGAATGCTTAAAAGGGCGGCAATACCCTTGCCCAAAACAATTTTGACATAATCCCTACTGGCTCTTTGAAACATCCATACCAGCCCTGCGCAATTTTTTAAAAACTGCCTCGGCGATTTCATCAGCATCCGACTGCGTATCCTGTTTCGGTGTAGATAACCCCCGTATAATCTCACCCTGTCGCTGGCACCCAACCCCACCATAGCTCAGGAAGGTGGTCAGCACCTTCTCATGCCCCAGGTTCTGGCTCCAGGCCTTGAACTGCTCCGGGGTCTTGCAGACCTCTTGCCCAAGTTGGACCAGGGTATTTCTGAAGCTGTGCGGATTGAAGTACGCCAGGCCCGCATTCTCAAAGGCCTCACGAAAAATTTTCCGAATGGAATTGGCATTACTCCAGTGCTCCCTGGTCAGCCCTGCCGCAGCGAACTGGCAATCCTCACCCAGGGCTACGTGCGTTGCCGGGAAGAGCGGATCATTATTGCCCCACAACTTTTCTTCGCGAAGATATGACACCCACTCCACCAAAATACCGCGAACTTCATCCCCCACCGGAAAGAAGAAGGTGTCAAAGGTCTTGCTGAACTTCGTCTTGACCTCGCGGGCATCTTGATTGATGCAACCGGCGATCAGATCGACATGCTTCAGTTTCATCGAGGCAATGGCGCTGTCTCGCGCCCCGGTCAGCAGGGTGAAGGCCACCAGGGCACGATTGCGGCGTTCGATCTCGGTATCGGCCGGCATCGTCTTGAGGACATGCTTGATCTGTTCCATGGTTGGCACCTTTGGCTGCCGTTTTGCAGTGGCGACCCGAGTGTCTTTTTCCGACAAGTTGAAATACTCGGCATCCGAATACTGAAATCGCGATTTGTAGCCAGGTTTATCCGACAGCCACTGGAAAAATCGCTTGAGTTGGGTGAAGGTGGCATGAAGCGTCGCCTTGCTCAGCTTCTCCCCGGTGTGCTGCCCCTGTTGCTCGGCCAGGTGCTTTTTGAAGGCGATGGCCTGCTCGAAGTGAAAGACCTTGAAGTCCTTATATTTGGTATAGACCTCGAAGCGGTTCAGGGCCTTGGCGGCGGCATCGACCGTGGGCTCGCTGTAGCGCTTGGCTTCCTTCAAGAAACTGAAATATTTGCGTTTGATACGTTCGTTTTCTGGGCTGTGTTTTTTCATAGTCTGATACCCTATCTCAAGTCATTGTTTACGGTGGAATTGGTACTCTCAATTAGTCTTCCTGAGGCAGAGCAGGCAGACTTCTATTTGGAAAGAGAAAAACTCAACCTACTTTATGCGGAAGTGGCAAACCCGGACGCGATCATTGAGTTCGATGAAAAAGCACGCCCGCTTTATGAGAAACGTTTCAAGTGTACCAAGCGGATGCGTATTATTGACTTCAATCAAGGTGTAGACGCTCGTCTTGTAACCGAGAAGAAAATGAAGAAACTTGCCGAGGTAAACATCCGTCCGCTTCGGATCGCCTTCGACCACTATTCGATGAAAGACATTTACGAGACAGCGATTCGTACAGCAGCAAAGTACGGTATCACGGATCTTTCTAATTACCTGCTCTATAACTTCGAAGACAACCCGGACGATCTGTACTACCGTATGAAGCTCAATGTCGACCTGTGCGACGAGCTCGGCGTGAAGATCTACTCCTTCCCGATGAAGTACCATCCCATTGACGACCCTGAGTACTTCCAAAACCGCGATTATATAGGCAAACATTGGAAACGCAAGTTCATCCGGTCGGTGCAAGCGGTCCTCAACTCAACAAAGGGCAAGATAGGCCGTGGGAAGTCCTTCTTTGAGGAGGCCTTCGGAGAAAATATTGAAGGGTTCCATAAAATCCTATGGATGCCGGAAACATTTATCATTCACCGCTTCAAGTACAAAGACAACCTGACTGCCAAGTGGTGGGAGAAATTCAATAGCCTTGAAGAGGAGCAGTTGAACAGACTCAAAGAAATCGTAGCTGTGAATCTGTTTAATGAGAATACAGCAACGGGCGACCCGGATATAGACGAGGTGTTGGTATACTATCAAGTGAGGCGCGGCCCTCAGGCCGGGCAGTGAATTTGTGCAAGAGGTGCTTGCGCAATTATCTTGTGTGATATGCTGGTGTTGCTCGTCACAAAGGATTTGCAACCCAACCGGATTGTCTTGAAGACGGTTTAAGGGGTAAGACGATGACGGAAAAGACATTGGCTGTTTTTGAAGGGAGGCACATTCGCCGCCATTATGACGAAAAGGCCGGAACTTGGTACTTCTCGATAGTGGATATTCTGCAAGTGCTGATCCAGCAACCGGACTATCAGGCCGCCCGCAATTACTGGAAGGTATTGAAAAACCGCTTGCGTAAGGAAGGGAGCGAGTCGGTTACAAAATGTAACCGACTGAAGATGGAGGCTGCCGACGGCAAAAAATATCTTACCGATGTTGCCGATCCGGAGATCCTACTCCGCCTTATCCAGTCCGTGCCCAGCCCCAAGGCGGAACCGATCAAACTCTGGCTGGCCAAGGTCGGCTACGAACGGATGCAGGACATGGCCGACCCGGCCCGCTCGCTCGACCGGGCGCGGGAATTCTGGCAACAGCACGGCCGAAGCGAGAAATGGATTCAGCAGCGGATGATGGGCCAGGAGACCCGCAACAAGCTCACCGACTACTGGCAGGAACACGAGATCACCAAGGAACAGGAGTATGTCATTCTGACCAACATCATTCATCAGGAGTGGACCGGGGTGTCGGTCAAGGAGCATAAATCGCTCAAGGGATTGAAGGCCCAAAATCTTCGGGATCACATGAACGAGGCCGAGCTGATCTTCACCGCCTTGGCGGAACTCTCTACCCGCCAGATCGCCGAAAGCGGAAACGCCACCGGCATGGAGGAGAACAAGGAGGCCGGTAAAAAAGGCGGAGGCATTGCCAAGAAGGCGCGTCAGGAGCTGGAGGCCAAGACCGGAAGGCCGGTGGTGACCGGTGACAACTTCCTGCCACTGGGAAAGGTCAAAGCGCGCCTCGGCCGGAAAAAGGGTGGCGGCGTATGAAGTGGCTAGGCCCTGGACGCCGAAGCCGAAGGGGATCTTGATATGTCGCGGGCGTGAAACCCGGCAGGCAGCGATTTACTACGGGCTTGCCCCCGTTTGAGACCAGGTATTGGAATTGAACAATCGAGCTGGGACTATAGGAGGCTCTGCCATGGAGATCGATCGTCATCTGGCTCGGGAATGGGCGCGAAAAATTCGACACGATCTGATTAACGCGGTCATTCAGGCACTGGAAAGCATGGGGGGCGATTCCTTGCTCAGCGGTCCTGATTCCGGCCTGCGTAGTGTCTGGGAGGAAATCTGTGCTCAGGTGCAGCAGGAGGAGTCTTTTTTCTGGGATACCTACCTGGATGTAATCGCCGACATGGTGGAGGATGGCGTGCGGAAGCTCTCCGAAGCGGAGCAGCTCGCGCTCTGGTGTTCCACGGATGCTGGCATGGATTGGCTTTGCGAAAACCAAGAGGGTGTTGGCAGCGATTTAAAGCCGTCAATCTATGTGGGTGATATCGTCGAGGAAGTGAAAGACGAGCTGTTGTCTCGCGCCGCTGACTTCGAAAATCCACGAGTCTATCGTTATCTCCACAAGCTGGACAATGACGAAGCCTATGATGAAGAGGAGGAAGACGGCAACGAGGATGGCCTGAAAAAACAGCTTATCGATTTAATGCCGCTCAACACTATAGTCACTGACCTCTGGGATTGGGATATTCGTTTCGAGGATGATTCGTTTGCCGACCTTGAGGAGGCGGCGTTCTGCGCAGACGACGAGATCAAAATCTATGCGGATTCTCTCGCAGAGGATTTTGAGAGGTACATCGATGAATGGGGGATCGACTACAACGAAAAAGGCTGGGAAACACCTGAAGCATTTTCGGTATGGGTTAATGGTGAATGTGTAACCTTCATGATGACCTGGCGGGCTAACGTCCGCAAAGAGTTTGGCCGCTAAAATCTCTTTATCTGAGCCATAAGGCAAGGGCGAACTGGTCAAAAAAGGGGAAGGCTGAATACCTCATCGTGCATGAAGGCTTTGTCTCGTGGTTTCCTTCTTCCTCTGTCTCATCCTGGAGCATCCGTTCAAAGAGATAGATGCGCCACGGATGGCGATTGCCGGATGCGGTCCTGATTCTGGTGGTACGAACCTGGCCATCGGGCCGCAGGTATTGAAAGACAATCTCCCAGGCCGGATCATACGCCTCGATCATCCGGGCCGCATCCGGGTCAGGCCGACCGGGTTCATAGGCCGAATATCCCAGATCCACCTGGTCGTTGAGAATCTCAGAGGCACACCCCTGCCGGTCAAGAAAAACCGCACCACGACCGTTCGTCTTATACTGCTCAAAGGCAAACAGGGCAACCTGCTCCCAGCAGGATTGAAGGATTATGTCGAAATCTTCATTCGTAATACCTCGTCCTGTTTCAGTCTGTATGT
>VMSU01000150.1 GCA_013792005.1 Desulfobulbaceae bacterium | reverse complement strand
CCGTAACTGTTCAGCAGTGCCGCAGATGCTAGGCATCGGCCTGCGATGTGTGCTTTTCGCACATGAGCAGGCCGATAACAACGCAGATGTGGCACTGCTGGACAGTTACCAAGAGATTATCATTGTTGATTATACAAGGGCACAAGTGGTTCGGAAAGGTGCAAAGGAGTTTTTATGAAATTTTTCCAAGAAAAATCGTTGGGACGACTCATGGTAGGGACCAGTCTGCTGGCGGCTCTCTTTCCGGTTTTCAATCTTCTCCTGATCTATCCAAGGTTTCAGTCCCAGATACTGGAAATTGTCAAGTCTGAAGCCAGACAGGTGGCCCAGCATCTCTCTCGTAAAGTTCTGATTGATGGTGATTCTTTACGGATTACACTCGATCATGATTTAGCTCCTTTTTTAATTGAGGACTTTGGTCTGGTTAAAATCAAGGTTATTGATCGTGATGGACTGGTGATTTACTCAAGCGAGGTCAAGGAGGTCGGAGTGGTGAATCAACACGACTTTTTTTCTGATCTGGCAGCCAAGGGACAGGAGTTAACCAGAATGACGGTTGATGACACAAGATCCGCGGAGAGGGAAACATTGAGCCGTGATGTGTTGGAGATCTATCATCCGATCATGCGCAACGGCGCCTTTATCGGCGTCTTTGCACTCTACTATGATATCAGCGATCACCGGAGCCAGTTTGATCGGATCTATTTAGCCTCTCAGCTCTATCCAGCGCCGATAATTATCTTCTTCATTTGTTTAGTTGGTTATGTTTTGAAGCGGCTTGATTCCCGTTATATCCAACGAATTAAGGATAAACAGGAAATCGAAGTTCAGCACCACAGTCTGCTAAATGAACAGGAAAAACAGCGACAGTTGCTTGACTCGGTGGAGTATGCTAAGCGCCAGTGGGAGGCAACCATGGATCGGGTAGAGGAGATGGTTATCCTTGCCGATCCCGAATTGATGATTCGTCGTTGCAACAAAGCGGTAGCTGTTTTTTATGGGCGACCATTTTCTGAAATTCTCAATCGTAAGATTGTCGATATCTTTCCAGGACTAGGGATTGAACAACGCGAAGCGCCAGCTAAACCTGTTGAGTATCGCCATGAGACGAGCAACCGGATTTTCTCTGTTGCTCAGTATCGTGTCACCTTAAGCAATGGGGAAGATGGTGTGGTGATCACCCTTCATGATCAGACCGAGATCAAGAAAATGACATCTGAGCTGGAGATGAAAAATCAGGAAATATTGAACAATAGCCAGGAGTTGCAGAGGGCTATTGATGAGATTTCAAACTTGATTCAACGAGTGGTGGTGCAGGAAGATTTTGGCACCTATTTTCAAAGCGATCTCTCTCAAAGCTGCTATCAATATATGGGCTGTGAGCAGGAAGATTGTCCCTGCTACGGGAAGGATTCCATGCGCTGCTGGCAGCAGGCGGGTACGTTTTGCGGGGGCGATGTGCAGGGTAAATTCGCCAAGAAGTTTAGTTCTTGTGCTGAGTGCAGTTATTTTATAACCATGACCACCAACCCCATTAACCTGATCGGTGAGCAGTTTAATAATATGATGAGGGTACTTGAATCAAAGAATAAAGCCTTGCAGTCTGCCTATACCGAGCTTAAGCAGACTCAGAGCCAGCTATTGCAGCATGAGAAGATGGCTTCGGTTGGCCAGTTGGCTGCTGGTGTGGCTCATGAGATCAATAATCCGGTGGGCTTCATCGCCAGTAATTTGAATTCCTTGCGGAAGTACGGCAACCGCATTGCTGAATATATCTCTCTGGAGTCGAAGTTGATCTCTGAGTCAGGCATCCCCGATCTCGATATCCGGCAGGCCGAGGGGAAAAAGAAATTTAAGATTGATTACATTTTAAGTGATATTGACGAGTTGATCAGCGAGTCGCTGGAAGGGTGCGAACGGGTGAAAAAGATTGTTCAGGATCTGAAGGGATTTTCCCGGGTGGATCAGGCGAGCAGACAGTCTGTTGATATCCACGAGTGTTTGGAAAGCACTATCAATATCGTCTGGAATGAGCTGAAGTACAAGGCGAAGATAGTAAAAGACTACCAGGCGACTACCCCGATCACCTGTTTTCCTCAACAACTTAATCAGGTATTCATGAATCTCCTGGTTAATGCCGCCCATGCTATTGATAAAGAGGGGATTATCACCATTAAGACCATCCAGGATGACGAGTATCTTTCAATCTTAATTTCCGACACCGGCTGTGGGATGCCCCCGGAAATTGTCAGCCGTATTTTTGAACCCTTTTACACTACCAAGGATGTGGGCAAGGGGACTGGCCTTGGATTAAGCATTGTCTATGATATCGTCACCAAGAATCACCACGGGGAAATTATGGTTGCAAGTCAGGTAGGGCAAGGGTCATTATTTACTGTTAAAATTCCCTTGGTTCAGCAATAATCGTACGGATAGGATGGAGAGAAAATGATCAGCACTCATGACATCATCGCTAAAATTGGAGATTTGCCGTCGCTGCCTTCCGTGGCGTCGCGGATCAATGCTGAGATCGAGAACGAGGCCTTGTCTGCCAAAACCCTGGGCGCTATTATTTCCGAGGACTCGTCTCTCGCTACCCGTATGCTCCGCTTGGCCAATTCCGCCTTTTATGGCATGTCTCGGCAGATCGCCAGTATCGATAAGGCAGTAATGATCCTCGGTTTTGACACCGTTAAAAACTTAGCCCTTAGTGTCTCGATTTATTCTTTTTTTAAACAGCGGATGAGTTCGACTATCGATGTCAAGGGGTTGTGGAATCATAGCCTGGGTACGGCGGTCTGCGCCAGGATTCTAATGGCACGGACCGCCGTTAAACTGGCGGAGCAGGCTTTTTTGCTTGGCATTGTCCATGATATCGGCAAGACTATTTTAATAAGTCAGTGCTTGAGCGAGTCGGAGCACGTCTATCAGATGGTCCGTGAGGGAGATGCGACTCAGGAAGAGGCCGAAGTAAAGGTCTTCGGTTTTACCCATCAAGTTATCGGTTCCCAGCTCCTTCGGGAATGGAAATTTCCAGAGGCTATTGTTACCGGGGTCAAAGCGCATCACATGCTGCCACCGGAATTAAAAGACTGCGATCAGGCAACATCTCAGTTGTGCCATGCCGTGTGTGTGGCTAACCAGTTTTCCAAGGTTCTGGCCTTTGGTAACAGTACTAACTCAAACCGGGAGGCGATCCCGAGTGTCTTATGGGGGCATCTTGGCATTGGCCGGGGTGATTTAGCGGCGGTGAGCGCAGCCGCCAGGGAGGATTATCAGTGTATCCTTCAGTCCTGGAATATTTCAACATAATGAGAGGAGTACAGGATGAATCATGAAGTTGTTAAAATTCTCTGTGTTGATGATGAAAAAAATGTCCTCAGGGCATTGCAACGTCTGTTTATGGATGAAGACTACGAAATCCTGACTGCTTCCAATGGGGCAGAGGCGTTGGAACTGTTAACCGAGCAGCAGAAGAGTGTGCAGCTTGTGATTTCAGATTATCGGATGCCAGGTATGGATGGGGTCGAATTCTTAAAGCAGGTCAATGAACGCTGGCCGGCCACCATTCGGATTGTCCTCTCCGGCTATGCGGATACGGCCTCGGTGGGCGATGCCATTAATGAGGGCCAGATTTATAAGTTTATTCCCAAGCCTTGGAACGATGAGGAGCTTAAGAGCACGATTTCCAAAGCCTTGGAGGTCTATTTTCTGCGTTTGAAGAATGAGCGGTTGAGTGATGAGTTGATGGAAGCCTATCTGCGACTAGAGGGGATTAACGCCAATTTGGAGCAAGAGGTCAGAAACCGTACCGAAAAGCTGATATTTCAGAACAATGTCATGCAGTTTGCTCATCAGGTAATGGACGCCTTGCCAGTGGCAGTGATCGGGTGCGACACCTCTGGATTGATTGTGCTTGCCAACCGGCTGGCCAATCGGCTTTTCTCTCCAGAGTTGGCTACTTTGGTCGGGATGGAGAGCGGGAGTATGCTCCCTGCAGAGATCAGGTCTCTCTTCGCAGGGCTGGAAGAGGGCCGCAGTCTGCATCTTTCTCTTGTTATCAATGGCAATTCCTGCCGGATACTGGTCACAAAATTACTTACCGATCAGCAGCAAGAAGGGATCATCATGGTGGCGGTGCCGGAGAGTGTCGGAATATAGTAGGTGTCAATGTGTCTTTGGTGAATAGGTTCTCATTCTCTCCGTGGATTAGGCTGAGAACAATTATAAGACAAGTTGCTGAATTGAGTTAGGAACTAGAATATGGCAAGTAAGCATCAGAGAATTTTGGTTGTTGATAAGGATCTCGCTCATGGCAAGGCCATAGCCCAGGCCTTAGCCCAGGCCTTTGTTTCAGAACTTGATACCACAGTTAAAGTTGCATCCACCATTAAAGAGTTTAAACACCTGATTGCAGTTCCTGCTTCTCAACGACCGGATCTGGTTATTATGGACTTGGATCTGCCTGATGGAAGCGCTCACGAAATCATATCTCCTTCATGGGAGGAAGGCATGTTCCCGGTGTTGCTGATGATTGATCCAGACCGGGTGGAAAGTGTAATGAAGGCCATGCCTGCCGGTGTGGTTGACTTTGTTGTTAAAGCGCCATGGACTGCCGTGACTATGCCTCATAAGGCACGTTCCGTGCTTCGTGAATGGCGATTGTTCAATGAGCGGAGAACGTCTTTAGGTGTTATTCAGCAGTTGGCCTATGGCTGGCAGCGTACCTTTGATGCTATTCCCTATCCCGTATTCATGCGCAACATGGAAGGGGTTATTACGCAATGTAATCAGGCGATGCTGGATTTCTACGATAAAGCTAAAGATGAGATAGTTGGTTTCTATTGCTGGGAGATTGTCCACGATACCGGGACGGCGATTCACCAATGCCCAATGCCGTCTATGCTTGAGTCACGGCAGAGGGAGATTGTGATCTTGACTGTGGATGACAGGATCTTTCAGGTCTCAGTGGATCCAGTGGCCGATAATGACGGAGTAATTATCGGTGCAGTCCACAGTATGGAGGATATTACCGACCGGCAACATGCGGAGGAGACCTTACGGGCCCAAGAGGCAGAGCTTGCCGCCATCTACGAGAATGCGCCTTTTGTGATGATGTTGGTGGATAACCAGTGCAAGGTGCGCAAGTTAAATCGTCGTTCACTCTCCCTGGCAGGCATAAATCATCTGACGATAGGTGACCAGCGTGGTGGCGAAATCCTGGGCTGTTTTCATGCCTTTAGTATTCCCGACGCTCGTGGCTATGAGCCTTCTTGTCGGGATTGCACGATTTCTCTTACAGTCAGAGATACAATCGAGTCGGGGAATAGTCATCACCAGGTTGAAGTTATGGTTACCATGGAGGTGGAAGGCAAGACGATGGAAGTCCCCTTTCTACTTTCCACCTCCCGGATTATCTTGCGCGGCGAAGCCATGGCTCTGGTCAGTTTTGTCAATATCCGCCAACTCAAACAGGCGGAAGAGGAGTTAGGGCAGATTAACGAGCGGATGACCTCAGTTATGGATAGTCTTAACGCTTTGATCTATGTTGCAGATATGTCCACCTATGAAATTCTCTTTATCAATAAATATGGGCGTGATATTTGGGGTAATATCGAGGGACAGATCTGCTGGCAGTCATTACAGAGCGGCCAGGATGGTCCATGTGCCTTTTGTTCCAACGAGAGGTTGTTGGACGAGAATGGGTTTCCGACCGGTGTTTATGTCTGGGAGTTTCAAAATACCAAAACCGGTCGGTGGTATGATTGCCGGGATCAGGCCATCCGTTGGAACGATGGCCGGATGGTGCGCATTGAGATCGCGACAGACATCACAGAAAGGAAGCTCAGTGAGGAGCAAATCCGCCATTCACAGAAGATGGATACTATTGGCACCTTGGCTGGGGGTATTGCCCATGATTTTAATAATATCCTGACCTCGATCCTGGGCTTCGCCAATCTTGCCCATGACGATTTGTCACCGGAGAGTCAGACATATAAGGATATTCAACAAGTTATTTCTGCCGGGGAGCGGGCTAAGGAACTGGTCAAACAGATTCTTACCTTCAGCCGTCAACGCACCGAGGAGTGTCAGCCGGTTCAGGCCAGTCTGTTGATCAAGGAGGCTTTGAAGCTACTGCGTTCCTCCATTCCGGCTACCATTGCTATCAGGGACTATGTCACGGCAAAGGACCAGACTATTCTGATCGATCCCACTAAACTTCACCAGGTGGTGATGAACTTGTGCACCAATGCCTATCAGTCGATGAAACAGGGCGGTACCTTGAGTGTCTCTCTGGAACCACTTGTCGTTACCGAGGGCGATCTGTTTGGTCATGATGAGGTGCCGGCAGGAGAGTACCTGCGATTGGCCGTCCAGGATACCGGTTGCGGTATGGACCAATCCACCATCGAGCGTATTTTTGAGCCCTATTTTACCACCAAGGACAAAGAAAACGGCACCGGTCTTGGCCTGTCGGTCGTTCATGGGATTGTCCGTAATTCCAATGGGTTCATCAGTGTGCAGAGCGTATTAGGGCAAGGGAGTGAGTTCCAGGTAATCTGGCCGATGATGAAAAAGGGTGCGACATTGCACACTCAAGGAATTGCTAAAAGCTCCCTCCCCAGGGGGACCGAGCATATTCTGTTGGTTGATGACGAGCCGGGTGTGTTGACAATCAGTGAACGGGCATTACGTTCCCTTGGCTATACGGTTACCAGTCGTACCTGTGCCTCAGATGCAATCAAAGAGTTTGGAGAGCGCCCGGAGCAGTTTGCCCTGGTAATTACCGATTATGCCATGCCGGAAATGGACGGGTTGGTTATGGCTCAAAAACTTCTTGCTATCAGTTCGGGGGTCAAGATTATCCTTTCTACAGGTTTTAGTGACGTTCTCACTAAGGACACAATGGTAAATTCCGCTATCCAACGAGTGCTTTTGAAGCCCGTCCTGCGTAGAGATTTGGCGCTGGCCGTTCGCTCCGTGATTGACAATAGGTAACCGTTCACCAGAGACGCCAAAACTATAGGTAATTTCGGGGAACTGTAAACGTTCAGCAGCGCTGCAGATGCGCGAAAGAGGCCTGTGCGCTATACATATGGTATGCGAACCAGGCCGATGACAAAGCAGATGCGGCGCTGCTGAACGTTTACGATAATAGGGCCAACTAGTTTGGGGAGTTAGGCTTCTGGCCGTAACTCGACGCTTACTTCAGGGATTAGAGAAAGTCGGGGGATTAATGTATGGGGGGAGCACAGCAGGGGGAGTTAATAACAAAATTCGGCGAAAATGGTCGTCTGTTGGTGTTTGCTGAAGACCCTGGTCTGTTGGCAAGTGTAACTGATCAACTTTCCGGTCTTGGTTATAGCTGGGATGCGGTTAAATCAAAGAGTGAAGCTGAAGAGAGACTGATCGCGGTCCCTTATGATTTAGTTATTGCGGTCATTGGCAGCGCTTCTAGTCCGGACGGGTTGGCATTTCTAGCCAAAATCAAAGCTGATTATCCGGAAATTGGCGTCATTGTGGTTGCAGATCGATGTGATTGTTATTTGCTTGAGGCGATGGGTAATAAGGGGGCTTGCGATTGTCTTGATCTGCCACTTTGTCACAATGAGCTGGCTGGTAAAATTTCCAGGGTCCTCCGGGAGAGGAAGCTTATTCACGCCCATCATGATGAACTGCAAACTCAGACCGTGTTGAATGGCCTGCTCCTGCTATCCATGGAGGAGTGTTCTTTTCAGGAGATGCTTCAACGATTCCTGGTCCTCATCACCTCATTTCCCCGGCTTGGGCTTAGACCTCAAGGGGCAGTGCTTCTGGTCGATGAGCACGATCCTAAAAACCTGATTCTCTCTGCCCACCATAATCTGGCGCCTCAATTGCTTAAGACCTGTGCCAATGTTCCTTTTGGCCGGTGTCTGTGCGGTCGAGCCGCAGCCAGCGGGGAGTTGCTCTTTGTTCGACATGTTGACGAACAGCATGAAAATCGGTTTGATGGCATGTTAGAGCACGGTCATTATTGTGTGCCGATTAAAGCGGCTGATGGTACGCTTCTGGGTGTTTTCACCTTGTACCTGCCCGCTAATTTTCATAAGAACTTGGCGACCGAAGAGACATTGAGAGCAGTGGCCGCAGCTCTTGCCGGGATCATTCGGTATCAGAGGATGATCCGGAGAGTCACGGAGAGTGAGGCCCGATATCATGCTATTACCGATGCCGCCATGGATGGTATTATTATGATGGACAATCAGGGCCGGATCAACTTTTTCAATCCAGGGGCGGAACGGTTGTTCGGATGCCTCGGCAAGGAGGCTGTTGGTTACCACCTGCAGGATCTGATCGTGCTTGCTCCTCACACCAAGGACGATCAGTTGTCCATGGAAAGTTTCTTTGGATTTAATTCGACACAGGCTGTTGGAGGTAAGACCATTAAGGCGCTAGGTCGGCATCGACAGGGTCATGAAGTGCCTCTTGAGTTATCGCTCTCATCATTGCAGTATAATGACTCCTGGCAGACAGTAGCCATTGTCAGGGATATTTCTGAGCGGAAGCGACATGAAGAGGAAAAGGACCAATTAAACCGCAAGCTGCAACATGCTTACAAGATGGAGGCAATTGGCACTTTAGCTGGTGGGATTGCCCATGATTTCAATAATTTGCTGTCTGCGATCCTCGGTTTTTCCGAGTTGGCCATGGAAGAGGTCGCGGATAAATCTCAGGCCAGAGAAGACCTGGAAAAAGTTATCAGCGCGGCAAACCGTGCCCGAGATCTCACGCGGCAGATTCTGGCCTTCAGTCGTCAGTCGGAGAAAGAGAAGACCCCGATGAAGATCCAGTTGATTCTCAAGGAGGCGATGAAACTTCTGCGCTCCTCTATCCCCAGTAACATCGATATCATTATGAATATTGATCAGGATTGTCCGACTGTGCTGGCAGATCCTGGTCAGCTTCATCAGGTAATCATGAACCTCTGCACCAACGCCTATTATGCCATGAAGCAAACGGGTGGCACGCTGAGTGTTGAACTTCGTTTCTTACGGTTAACTCCGGAAGAGGCAAAGAGTATCGTTGGCTTAAGTTCTGGTGAGTATGTGTTGTTAATCGTAGCTGACAGTGGTCCTGGTATTCAGCCTGAGATTATTCATAAAATTTTTGACCCTTTTTTTACCACCAAACCACAGGGTGAAGGTACGGGTATGGGGCTGGCTATTATTCATGGTATTATAAGTGAACTGGGAGGTGCGATTCAGGTGCACAGTCAGCTCGGGCAGGGGGCGGAGTTCAAGGTCTTATTCCCGGTGGTAAAAGGATGTGATTTTAGCCTCAAGCAACTAGGGCCATGTTTTGGCGCCCATGGTGCTGAGCAGATTCTTGTGGTGGACGATGAGAGCAGCTTGCTTGAAGTCAGCGCCAGGAATCTCACCAAATTAGGGTATGTAATTACGGCCCGTACCAGCAGTGTCGAGGCCTTGGCTGCTTTTCGCGCCATGCCGAATAAGTTTGACCTGGTACTGACCGATCAGGCTATGCCCAATATGACAGGACTGGATATGGCCAGGGAGATTTTGAAGATCCGAACCTTACCCATTATCCTGATGACTGGTTTTGCCGATGTTGGCACACCGGAGTTGGCCAAGAATGCCGGAATCTCGGAAGTCCTGATTAAGCCAGTTGCTTTAGAGGATTTGAATCGCTCTATCCTTCGCCATTTGAGAAGTAAGAGGCGGGAGGCAGCTGCCTCTAAATCCATATACAAGTGAGGCTCTGATAACAATCCTCTATTGTTGCGCTTTCGTTGTTATCAAGTAGAAGGAGTTTTGGTTTGATTACAGGACTTCAATCCACCAAATTCCTGGATAAGTCCCTGGTGGGACTAGTTACCTGCCAATAAAAGAGAGGGGCCAGCTTTTTTGGAAACTATTATTATGCCAGAAGTAAATCCGAAAGGGACTAAAATCTTGATCGTAGATGATGAAGAGAATGTCCGTCTCTTGGTGAGTCGCATTGTTGCTGGTGAAGGGTATGGCTATGAGATGGCTGCTGATGTTGGTGAGGCGCTGGCCAGGCTTTCAGAGGATAACTACAGCCTGTTGATCTCTGATATTAATATGCCGGGCCAGGATGGTATTTACCTGCTTCGGGCCGCCAGAGAGAGCTATCCTGATCTGGCGGTGATTATGGTTACCGCGGTTGATAATCGTCTCACCGCCAAGGAAACTTTGGCTATGGGGGCCTATGGCTATGTGATCAAGCCTTTCGAGCGTAACGCCTTGATCATAAATATTGTCAACGCCCTGCGCCGCCGGGAGTTGGAGATTGCCAGTAAACGCCACAGTAAGGACTTGGAGGATCTCGTTAAGCAACGGACAGTGGAGTTGTGGCAAGCCCGTGATGAGACTATCCAAAGGTTGGCCAAGGCTGCGGAGTTTCGGGATAACGAAACTGCTCAACACACCATCCGGGTTGGTGAGTATTGCGGGATTCTGGCTCGGAAGATGGGCTTGACAGATGATTTCTGTGAACGTATTCGTGCCGCAGCCCCGCTGCATGATGTGGGAAAGATTGGTATTCCCGATCATATCCTCTTGAAACCAGGGAGGTTGACCCCGGAAGAGTTCGAGGTCATCAAGACTCATTGCGAAATCGGCTTCCGGATTCTGGGGGGGTCTTTGTCCGAGGTCTTGAGCCTGGGCTCGGTTATCTCCCTGACTCATCATGAAAAATACAATGGGACCGGGTATCCTAATCGCCTTACCGGAGAGGCGATCCCGCTGGTGGGACGTATATCCGCCATTTGTGACGTGTTCGATGCTCTGACTTCAAAACGGGTGTACAAGGGGGCAATGACCGTGGCCGAAGCTGTTGTTCTCCTGACAGAAGAGCGTGAGCGTCATTTCGATCCTGAACTGGTCGATCTCTTTGTGGACAATTTGGCAGCGATGGTGGCGATTAAGGAAAAATTTGCTGATGGCGCAAAATCATGAGGTGCGGATGACATCTGCTGATAGACCTCATTATTTTCTTGAAGAATAGTTACAAGATGGAACAATATATTACTGTTACAATTTGATCCGGTAATTGTCAGGTAGTCTTTTTACTTTTAAAGGGGAATATCTCAATGGATACTCCAATTGTATTGTTGGTCGATGATGAACCGAATATCTTGAAGACCTTGCGGCGTCTATTTCTGGATGACGATTACGATATTCATATTGCGGGCAATGGGCGTGAAGGTTTGAATTTGATCGAGGGAGGATTGAGGCCGATGGTCATCATCTCTGATCAGCGAATGCCGGAGATGGGTGGAGCAGAGTTTCTTGCCAAGGCCAAGGCATTGGTGCCGGAAAGTATCCGGATGGTGCTTACCGGCTATGCCGACATCAACGCGGCGGTGGCGGCTATTAATGAGGGCGGGATCTATCGTTATATCTTGAAGCCCTGGAATGATGATGATCTGAGGCAGACAGTCCGTGAAGCCTTGCGTTACTACCATTTAAAAGCAGAGAATAATGCCTTGACTGAAGAGCTTGGTGAGAAAAACCAGCGACTCTCCGAGGTGAATGAACAACTGGAACAGATGGTGAAGCTCCGCACGGCAGAGCTTCACCAAAAAGTTCGTGAGCTTGAAGGTCGTGATATTGTTCAACAATATCTGCTGAAGGTGCACTCGACAGATGAATTTCTCAACACATTATTGACCGTGGTGGTTGATGTGTGCAGGGTGGATTGCGCTGCCTATTTCACGGTTAATGATGGAGATGAAATCGAACGGTTGGCATTGCAGACGATGACGGAGGGCGCTGATATTGGAGGGGATGCAGTTTTTGCTCGGATCAAATCTTGCTTGTCATTATTGAATAGAGACGGTGATAGTTGGGATGGACTGATTCAGATTTTCCAGGAAGGCGACAACGTATACGGGGTGGCGCCGGTGGCGACCGAGAGTAAGTTCTTCGGGGTTCTGGTCGTTTCGAGACACGGCAGTACTCTCATTTCTGAATCTGAGATGTCCACAGTCGCTGGTTTTGCCGCACAAGGCGCTATCGGTATCAATGACTGTCATGTTCAAGAGCAATTTAGTGATATCCAGACATCACTTGATGATGTGTTGAACTGTTTTGCTGATTCAGATAAAGCAAAGCTGTGATGAAAGAGTTGAGGTCAGCATAATGTCTAAGTCCAGAGATAAACGCTCTCTTGATTCACTAGACGATATCTATCTTGAGGCCATTAAAACCTCAGAGAGCGAGAATCGTGATGAGAGTGTTCTTTCTGAGGATTTTCTGAGTGGAACTGTTTTTAGCGCAGGCATCAGGGCCGAAAGTGATTCCGAAAGCAGTTATGGGCAATTAGTTATTCACTCTCTGGCAGAGCATGACCCCGCCTGGTTTGGCAAGGAAGTGGCTATCTCCGCAGATAAGATGCGGGTGACGGTGAAGGTTTCTCTCGGCAACAGGCTTTCGGCGTATCAGCTTAACTACGGGCTAGAACAACTGGGAGTAACCCATGGTGTCTTATGGCAGGCCCTTACTGAAGTTGAGCGGTATTCGAAGTCGGGAATTCAAGGCGAAGTGCTGGTTGCCAGGGGGACTCCGGCTGAGTCTAGACGAAGTGTAAACCTTCCGGAAGTTCAGAGAGTATCGGCGATTGATGGATCTATTTTCTGGCTTGCTGAAGGGGTGAAAATTGACAGTACGTTGAGGTCCGTGCTTAGTCTTGAACAGATTGAGAAGATTGATCATTCGGTTATGATTGCCAAGGCGGTCAGTTCCGGCACGGTCTTGTTTTCGGTATGTCAGAATTCTGCGGCCAAATCTGGAATGAATGTCATGGGCGAGATTATTGATCCAGATGAGGACTTCCTTCCGGTTGCAGGGGATAATGTCCGGCACAATGAGGCAACCGGGGTTTATGAAGCAGCTCTCTATGGTTATCTGGTCTGTGAGGAGGATACCATCTCTGTGCTCCCCCCGATCTGGATTTCTCCCGATCGTCGAAGCGCCTATTATGTCAACTGTACTCAAATTGGCTCGCCCGTCTATCCTTCGAGTGACGATCTGCTTCATTGTCTTAGTCAACTGAACGTCCAAGAGCAGACAATTCGGAAAAACATCATCAAAAAGTTGACTGATCGATTTGCCCAAGGACAATTGTTGTCAGCCAAGAGTGTTAAAATTGCCGAGGCTATTGCCCCAAGACCAGGCCGCAATGCCCGTTATGATTTTTTTGTCGATATAGGGGAGATGGTTGGTCCCATTCGTAGCGATGGCACTTTTGATCTTTGTTCGCGGAATTCAGTGGTTCTTGTTGTCCTTGGAGATTTGATTGCCGAAAAAACCACGGTGACCAAGGGAGTTGATGGGTTTGACGTTTTTGGCGAGGTACTTAAAGCTGAAGATGGTATTGATCAGCATGTGGCCTTCGATGACGTAGTCCGAGTCGAAGAACGGGAAGGACAGATTTTTTATTATGCTCAAAAAAACGGGAATATTCGATTTTCACTGAACAAACTGACCATCGCCGATGTTTACATTATTAATGGAAATGTTGATGTGAATACCGGGAATATTGACCGGCAGGAGGATTTGCTGATCAAAGGGTCGGTCTTGGCCGGATTTATGGTCCGTTCAAAGGGTAGTATTGATATTGCAGGGTCGATTTACAACGGTGCGAAGGTGCTGGCCGGCAATGATATTACTGTTGGTGAGGGCATTATCGGCATTGATACAAGAGTTGTGGTTTTGGGGAATCTCACAGTTGTTTATGTGCAGGAGGCCGAGATCATTGTCAAGGGAGATGCCACAGTTTTAGGGTATATTTATAATGCTGTGGTGCGGGCTAATGGAACCATTACAGTAGTGAGTGATCCTCAACATGGGAGGAGGAGTGGTCGGATTATCAGCGGGTTGACCTGTTCCTCCAAGGCGATCGTAGTTAGCAAGGCCGGACACCCATCACGATCAGGTACGGTGATTGCTATACATCCTGATCCGGAGCATACTGGGCAGATGAAAAAGCTGGAAGAGGAGGGCCGGAATTGCCGAGAGAGTATCGCTCGGATTTCCCGAAGTTTACCTTTTGAAAGTTTTGACTCTGTCGTGATTAAAAAAGCGCTTGCACAGTTGCCGGAAGAGAAAAGGAAACCATTGATCAAATTGTTGACAACCTTTAATAACCTGATCAAGCGTCAGCAGAATATTGAGTTGTTGCGTAAAGAGCTCAGTGGCAAGATGCTGAAGAACCTTCGCACCGGCTCCATCCAAATTATTCAAGAAATACGCCAAGGCACAGAGATCCAGTTTGGTGACAAAAAGATCTGTATTGCAGAGGACATGGGGGGCGCCACCTTTACTCTCTATGGCGGTGAAATTTTTTGGTAAATCACGCCGATTCTCGGAGTCGTAGATTGGATTAGGCCGTCAGGCCGTAACCCAACACCAACCTTCCCAATCTTCCAAAATAAATCGAGGTCACCGGTGATCGAAGCTCTCTTCACGTTGACGCAGTATTTCAAAGCACAAAGGGGAATCTATGAAATCAAAACACGTAATCCTGCCTCATGAAGAAAGAATTACCCGTTGGTATTTGGGCGTTGGCTCTGTTGTCTCTCAGCTCAACCGATAAAACGAACCAAGTGATATTTCATGGCACCTAAGGATGTGGTATTATGCTAACCCAGCGTTTTTAAGTCCTTTTCGCCACAGGGCAGCTTCACGATCCCGCCGATCTCGTAATCCCCGACTGTTTGGCCATAAGCGCTTCATAGACTCTAAATCCGTCGCTACTTTAGCGAAATCATGCGCTGCAAGATGGTCTCTGATCGCTTTGATTTCTCTGCGTCGGTCCCCGGACATCTCTGTGCCACGGTTGTAGACCAAGCTAACCAATGCCCCTCGGCAGCCATCCGGTAGTTCGTTGAACTGGGAAAATGCTGATACCGTTAGATTTATATATCGAGGGAGGGTGGCTCTGGTAAAGACCCTCCAGGCAGCGGTAAATGGCACTTTGATAGAATGAAGCTCCGCAACATCTTCAGAACAGCCTTTTTTTCCTAGGTAGCGCTGCAGCTTTTCAAACTCTTCAGATGGCAACTCTTCTTTCCAATCTGCCGCAAAATTGGTTGGTTTCTGGAATCTCAGGTCATAACCGATCCCAATCGTCACGCCGCTCTGTTCTCCGGGGAAATGGGGAAATGTTGTGACCTGGTTATAACGCTTTCTGTTGCTTACTTCCTCTCTGACAATGGAGGTTACATCTCTGGTTGAAAGATCGGGAGAGGGTAGGGGGTGTGTCTCCAGCCACGCCCAGATCTCGGGTGTGGCAATACCAGTTGCCGGCAGGCCTGCCATGGCTTGAGCCTCCTTGACGGCAGATTCGGTTTCCTTGCCAAAATCGCCATCATCTATGAGTAGAGCACCTGTGCGGTTAAGCAAATCTTGGAGTTCTACTACAGATTCAAGTTTGCATGGCCGTTGAAGTGTGGGGCGAGTCATGGTCGTTTCTCCTTCAAGTTGATAGTTGATGGCGTCGCAAAAAGTCCGATCTACTGCGTTGCAGCATATTTTTGCTTATTCGGCACACCATATGTGTGGCCTCATTCACAAAAACACCCTGCGCCTCGGAGTCTCTCTTCGCTCGCTTACCTGTATGTCGGCCCTTTTGCTTAGCCATCCCGTGATTTTTTGCGAGATTATCATAGTTAGGGCCGTTCTTATTCCGGCATAAAAATCAGCCATATAGCACAATTATTGTTTCTGAACTATATCTTTCCTGATGCGAATAGTTTACAGCCCCATAGTGGCACTGAGAGTGTTAGCTGAATTTTTTTCAAGATCGGAGAACATATTCCAGGCCAATTGAAACCCCAATTCACGATAGGCTTCAAATTGTTTTTCGCCAAAGAACTGGTCGCTTGTCGGTTCATCAGGAAATTCCGGATGTTCTTTTCGATAACCAAACAGATCAGCGCTTAAATCATTTGTAAAGGTAGTTGAAAGATAAATAAGTTTGCCGCGGGAGTTGTCGGCGTAGTAAATGTCAGCAATAAGATGGCCGCGCTCGGCAAATTCTTCAGGGCATTCATCGCCGCTGGCAGATTCTCGTTT
>VMSU01000149.1 GCA_013792005.1 Desulfobulbaceae bacterium | reverse complement strand
GGTATAGTTACCTCGCACACCATTGCCGGGGTGACCGGCAGCGCAATCAACGACTACCGGATGTGTTTCGACTGCCATGGTGGCAGGGTCTACAACAATGGGGTGCGTCAGGCCCCGGTGGTCGCGCCCTTCCATGGCTACCCCGGTTCTGTTGTCAGAGGTAGCATCGTCGATAAGGTCTGGTGGGATTCTACCGCTATCGCAGGGTACACCCGGAAGACTGTCCTTGCCGGTGGTCTCTATAACGGTGTTGCCGCCGGCACTGTCGGCTCTGCGACCGAAGGTGGCTGGGGCTCCGGTGTTAATGCCATGCCGATCAATGAGGCGAGTGGTAATGGACTGCCATTGGTCTTCCAGTTCTATCACCCGGGCCATCGTAACTTTAAACGGTTCTCAACCCCGGGGACTGCTCAGGGGTACCCGATGAATAACGCCTTGACTGGTCGTAACGCGGCTTCGCGGACCAACAACCAGCGCCTGTATTATGGTTCGTCAGGTCATTGGGCCAATGCTTCTGCGGTTGTTTCCAATAACTCGGTCATTAACTTGGCGCTTCGAAGTTGGTTTGACAGCACGTCATCTGCCTTCCCGACTACCGGCCAGCCTTATGCGGCAGTCCAGCCTGGCGGAGAGAGAATGGGCTATGGCGGCTCTGCTGTGGCAACGCAATACACCACAGCAGGTAGCAGCTCTACAGCTGGCGGACAGTGGGCGACCAAGGGGTACACCCTCTCCTTCACTGCCCCGTACACTCGGTTCAATGTGGCCAATAAACCCGCTGATACCACCCAAATTCCATACTTCACCGCTTTGGCATCACCCAATGATCGGGTGTTTATCAACTCGGCCGTGGTTAATGCTAGTGGCGCTTTAGTGGTTATTGCCAAGAATGATCAGGGTTGTGGTTTGTTGACGGTTACTACTCAGCCAGGCGCGGTCAACCGTGGCGCTATGATTTTGAACGGCGTCACCGGCTACTGTGAAAAAACCGTGGCCGGTATTGCTCCGATCCCAACCACTGTTGATGTTCGTAGCGCCGGAACAGGTGTTCCGAGTGTGCTCGGCTTCCCGGTGGTGGATAATTCCATGAATCCCGGAGCTATCTTTTTCTCTTCTACCATCTACTCGGTGACTGAGGCTGGTGCTACCGTGACCATCACGGTTAATCGTACCGGTGGCACAGGAGCCGTGACAGTTAATTACGCTACCAGTAACGGCACAGCAACGGCCGGTTCCGATTACACTGCGGCTTCCGGCACCCTTAACTGGGCAGACACAGACATCACAGCTAAGACCTTTATTATCAACATTACGAATGATGGAAGCACTGAAGCTAATGAAACCGTAAATATCACGCTATCTGCCAATACCGGCGGCACCACCCTCGGTTCACCGAGCACAGCGGTGCTGACCATTGTCGATGATGATCAGCCAGGTACGGTCAATATCACCACCGCTGATGCCTCGGTGAGTGAAGCTGTAGGCACAGTGATCATTACCGCCAGCCGGTCTGCTGGTTCTATCGGAGGGGTTACCGCCACGATCACAGCCTCTGGCACTGCGGACAACGGCGTCGACTACTCCTTATCAAGCACTGTCTTTAGCTGGGCTGCTGGCGACACAGCTGACAAGGTCATCACCATCAATGTGGTGGACGATGTGATAACTGAATCTTTCGAAACGGTGATCCTGACGGTTACCAGCGCCACCGGCGGTCTGGTTAATGGCGCCGATGTGACAGTTACAACAACCATTACCGATAATGATGTGCCGAGTAGTATATCCGTACTTTCAGCCTTCCAGAATGAAGGAAGTCCGGTGGCAACTGGAACCTCCTCTGCGTCAGGAAATCATACTCCTGGCGCCGGAGGCTCAAACCGGCTCCTAGTTATCACTGTTGATATGTGGGCAGGTGGGAATCTCGGTTGTACAGTGAATGCCACCTATGGCAGTCCTTCACAGGCCTTTACCGAAGCTGTAACCGAACAGTCGAACCGCCGCGGCGTCTGGATTGGGTATTTAAATGAAAATCAGATAATCAACGGCGGAACGAACGGCACAATCAGCGTTACGACCTCAGGCTGTACTTCTTCGCCTACTGACATGGCCATTTACGCCACCACCCTTTCAGGCGTTAACCAAACAGCGCCGGTTCAGTCCACTAGCAATGTTTACATGAACAATGCCACAAGCGTAGCATTGCCGAATTATACCTACACTACAGGTGGCTACAGTATCATATCATTTGCCGCGAATAGTGACATGACCACTGATGGTGCTGTATCCAATGATACTGGCTGGTCAGCTTTCAGCTTTGCACAACCCGTTTCAGGCAATTGGAGAGGCAACATTGTCAATCCCAGAAGCTCTACCGGCACCGCCACTAGCCCGACGGTAAGCAACGGTGCCACTGCGACGCGCGCAGGCATAGCTGTGGTCAACTTCCAAATGTAACAAAGTGTCCGGCAATTCAACCTTGATGGCGTCGCAAAAAGTTCGATCTACTGCGTTGCGTGGCGGTTTTTCTCGTTCGACATACCATATGTATGGCCTCACTCACAAAACACACCCCGCGCCTTGTATATCGCACCTTTTGCTTAGCCATCCCCGAACTTTTTTGCGAGATTGTCAACCTTTGTGGGGAGGTGCCTTTCAGGCATCTCCCGAACTTACCCAACTTCTTTTCGGCTCCTCGCTGTTTGAAGTAGGTAACGTAAAATTAACCCATATGCCCTTGCCACATAGCCTGATTTTCTTAGTTGTTCGGTTTTGATTTGTCGACATCTGTAAAGGTTGGGTTTCGTTCCTAACCCAACCTGCCAGGCTTTAGAGCGGTCTTGGGCAGGATGACGATAAGCGTAATCGGGCAAAGCAGAACTTATCCGGGATGATTGAAAATATTCTGGACGAAATTTCCCATAGATAACTGAGGGACGGTCGGAGCTTTGGTCGATGGCCCTCTGCTCCTTGATGCTGGTCGCCACCGTCCATCTTCAAATCCTCTCTGTTCTAAGCTATAAGCCCCAGAAAGAAATTTGACTTAATTAGGGTTCTTTATTGTTTGGTGTGAGTTAAAGAAAATCTTATTGGTGAGATCAAGTTCTGAAGTCCTATTCACAACGAGGAGCCTTTTTTTAAGAGGCTTGTGTAGGCGGACATTCACCGAGAACATCCGCTCCAATGGCTAAGGATAATTCTCGACAACAGATAGATTTCATTCTTTCTTTTTTGTTTGACATCCCACTTCGACACCGGGTAATCAATAATCATCATTTATAACTGCGTGGGCTCATCCCTGTCAGTATTCCTCTTCCTTTGTTTCTTCAAGGCAGCACATGACTGTAGCGAATTCTCTTCCTCGCATCCTGATCGTGGATGATGAGCAATCAATTCTGGAAGCCTATCGTCAGGTTCTTTCAGGAAGCCGTACCCAGACCACTTCTCAGCCTCGACTCGATGCCCTGGAAAACAGGCTTTTCCCCGATAGTCAACAGAAGTTCGTCATGCCAACCTTTGATCTCTGCCTTTGCCGTCAAGGGCACGAGGCTGTTGAGGCTGTGCGCACATCAATAACTGAAAAATCTCCCTTTTCCGTTGCGTTCATCGATGTCAGGATGCCTCCAGGCAAAGATGGGGTATGGGCCGCTTCCGAAATCAGAAAACTGGACCCATGGGTCAATATTGTTATCGTAACCGCCTTCTCCGACCTCAACCCTGCGGAAATCAACCACACTGTTCAGCCGCCCAATCGCCTGCTCTACATGCAGAAACCTTTTCACAGTCACGAGATCCAGCAGTTCGCCTTGGCCCTTTCAGCCAAATGGCAGGCAGAGCAGGAGTTGACCGCAACCAATCAGCATCTAGACACCCTGGTACAGGAACGCACCAAAGAGTTGAACCTGACCATTGAGGCTTTGGAACTGTCGAACCTGAAATATCGGGAGACAACTCAGCAGCTGAAAAAAACAGAGGCTGCTCTAGCGGAGAAAGCAGAAGACCTGACCGGCACCAATCAAGCGCTTCAAGAACTGATGCGGAAAAATGACGAAGACCAGAGAGAGGTAGAACAAAAGGTGATGTTTACGGCCCACGAAATGATTGAACCCTATCTGGACAAACTTGAAAAAAGCCCGCTTGATGATTACCAGCAGTCCTTTCTCAAAATCATCCGCACCAATCTTAGTGAAATCGTAGCCCCATTTATGAAGGATCTGGCACACAAATATTTCCGACTCTCCCCGACTGAACTGAATATCGCCAATCTGATCCGTCAGGGGATATCAACCAAAGACATTTCCGATCAACTGAAGATGACCAAAAGGAACGTGGATTTTCACCGTGATCGGATCAGGGAAAAGATCGGCATCAAAAACACCAAGGCCAATCTGCGAGCAGTACTTCAAGACCTTGAGTATGAACTGAGCGACCACTGAAAACCTCCCCACGCCACGGAGTCTCTCTTCGCTCGCTAACCTGTATGTCGACCCTTTCGGAGTCTCGCAGGGTCGATACACTTGCTTTACGACTTTACTTGATCCACATTAAGGACCAGATGCAGGGTAGTGCCGGAACCAAGCCCCGCGCTTTCCGCATACAGCCTTCCGGCAAGCGATGCGGTAGCGTTGGCACACCAATGCAAACCAAGCCCGCTGCCCACACCCTTTGAGGAGATACCACGTTCAAAGATCCGCTCAAGCATCTCCGCGGGAATTCCCTCCCCGGTGTCTGTCACCCTGAGGTGTACCTGCCTGCCGCCATCTTCTTCTGAGGTTTCAGAGGCGTCAATCACCACCTGCCCGGAAGTTGCCCCTGATCGCAGAATCGACTCCAGACCGTTGCTGACCAGATTGGCCAGGACCTGCACCAAGACGATCCGTTGACTAACTACCGGACCGATTGCCGCCACACTGTCATCGACCAACACCGGAATCGTGGCCAGAGCGTCCTGTGGGACCAGGCCAAGACAATCATTGACCACCTCGGCAAGGACCACGATCTCCCGGGGTCTCTCCATCCGGGCTAGATAACTGTGCTGATTTAATACCTTTTCCACCACGCCGACCTTGTTCCTGGTGAGGGCCATTCCCTCCGCCGTCTGACCAAGTCCCTCATGTAATCGCACTAACGACAGTTCAAGATACTCGATAAGATCGGCATGACGCGTCACATCGTGCGTGCCCCCCTTTAATTCGGCACAAGCCTGAACCATTCGTTCAAGCCGCAGACCAACCAGTGCCCGCTGCTGCTCTTCAAGCTCAATGACAATAGGAGCCAGGGCATTACGCAAGTTATGAAGGGTACCTGAAACCATATCGGCCATCCCAGAATAATACGACTGCTCAAGAAGCTTCTTTCTGGAGGTGGCAAGATCTGCCATCATTTGATTCATGGACAGCGCCAGGCGAGAAAACTCGTCGTTACCTTCGACCCGTACCGGTATCGAAAAATCTCCCTTGGATATTCGCTCGGTACCGCGAAGCATATCCCGAAGACGAGGACCAAGGAGATAGACAAACACGCCAGAGAAAAAAAGGACAATAACCATTATAGCAACCAAAGCGATCAACGAGGTCCGGTTATGTTGCTCATTAATCGAAACAAACCCTTCCTCGGTACTGGCAAGCTGTTCTTTTTTTACAACCAACCATCCGTCAATTTTATTGAAGAAATTGCCAAACCTCCGGCTGATCTCCGTTTGAAAATGCTCCTGGGCCTTGGCCTTACGACCGCTCTGAATCAGCATGGTCATCAACACCAGTTCCCGATACAAATCTTCGTATTGATGCTGAAGCTCTACCATCCGTACCCTGCCGCTATCAATCTCATCGCCAACGACAGTAACAGGCAGAGCTTCGGTTAAATCCACTGCTGCCTGTAACCGTTGCATCTCTGTGCCAACCTGGGCCGCGGTCTCCTGAAAACTTTTACCATCAACACTCTTACCGTAGATAAAAATATCCTGTGCCTCACTCAGTTGCCGGTTGACGGCATTTTTCAAATTCAACAACGCGGCATAGTGATGGTGGATCGCCAGAAGCCTCTGCACATGACTCCCCTGCTCCCGAGCCATGAATGAATTCAAGACCAGCAGAGAAATCACCAGAAGACAGATGGCGGCAAAGGAAAGGAGCAATTTATTTCGAAGAGACATGGCTATTCCATCCGCTGAAAACAAGAAAGGCGCCAATTCGGCGCCTTTCAATAAAAAACTATACAACCAATTCTTAATCGCGGCGATTGCCGAAGAACTGCAACAGGCTCAAAAACAGATTAATAAAATCAAGATAGAGGGCCAAAGCACCCATAATCGCGACCTTCTGGATAGCCGATTCACCCTGCTCCATGATCCCATCAGCGCCCATTTTGGTTATTTTCTGAACATCATACGCCGTCAAACCAGTAAAGACGATGACCCCGATCCCGGAGACTGCCCAAGAGATTGCCGGACTACTCAAAAAGATATTAACCACAGAGGCGATGATCATACCGATCAACCCCATGACCATAAACGATCCCATGCCAGTAAGGTCTCTCTTGGTCACCATCCCGTATATAGCCATGGCCCCAAACATCCCGGCAGTAATAAAAAATGTGGCTGCCACCGAGGACATGGTATAGATCATCAAAATTGCAGACAAGGTCACCCCGTTCAAGGCCGAATAGACCAGAAAAAGACCTGTCGCCGCTTGAGAAGAGATATGCTGGAGCCGAGCAGAGAGGTAGAAGACCATCCCGAGTTCCGCAAACATCAAACCGTAGAAGACGATTCGGTTGCCGAAAATAAGCTGCTGCATGACCTGTGAGTTAACAGTTAAAAAGGCGGCAACACCTGTAAGTCCTAAGCCGATTGCCATCCAATTGAACACCTTGGCCAGGAAGATGGTCGATGCCTGGGTATTGGCCTGACGAATGGTTGATACGGGAGCTGGTCCCATCTGGGTATACATCTGTACTTTCTCCTTTTTTTGTTGTTTATAAATTAATATCCAGGGTCATTCCCCCTGAAAAAATCTTTGATGGCGTCGCAAAAAGTCCTATCTACTGCGTTGCGTGGTGGTTTTTCTCGTTCGGCATACCATATGTATGGCCTCACTCACAAAACACACTCCGCGCCTTGTATATCGGCCCTTTTGCCTAGCCATCCCCTGATTTTTTGCGAGTTCATCATCTTTGAAAGCAATAAAAAACTAATCACACCACACTGCTCAACCGAAACAAAGCCCGCAGTCAGGGCAGGTCAACGATTGCGCCTCCCTTGATCCACCCATTGTAAAGGTACAACCACAGGCCGGACAACAATTGCTCTCATCTTCGGGATCAAAACAGTAATCGGCAACCGCACTGTATTGGCCAGGGCTTGCGGGCTTTGTTTCGGTTGGGCGGTGTGGTGTGATT
>VMSU01000148.1 GCA_013792005.1 Desulfobulbaceae bacterium | reverse complement strand
TCTTAACTATCGCTGGTAGAGTAACCTCAAGCGCCTCTGTCATCATGGCAGAGGCGCTTACCTTGATTCACTTTCACCTCTTTATTAAGCTCATCGGTAACTACACAGGTTAACGGTAATCAGTTATCGGTTTACGGTTAAAAGAATCATGGTTAGTCATAAATCATCGCATGATACTCAATGTCAGTGTGTTCTTAGCCATTGGCAGGACCCAATCACCGTCAACTGTCAACCGTAAACCGACAACCTGAGCAGTTACAACCAAAATACCTTTGAACCCAACATACTGTTACAGTGAAAGTTTTCCCGCGACTTTCCGCATCTGAACCCCATGCACCAGAGAGGCCCCGCCACGGATAGCCGTGGCCACATGAATAGCCTCTGTCATCTCCTCCTTATTAGAGCCCTTCTCCAGACAGGAATGAGTGTAGGCATCAATGCAGTAGGGGCACTGGACCGCATGAGCCACCGCCAAGGCAATAAGCGCCTTTTCCCGCGCACTGAGCGCCCCCTCGGCAAAAACAGCGTTATAGTAATCAAAAAATTTGTTGGCCAATTCAGGAGCGGCTTCACCGATATCGGCAAATTTACCCAGATCGGCAGGCTGGTAATATGTATCCATGGCACCATTCATTACTGTTATTATTGATGGCGTCGCAAAAAGTCCGATCGACTACGTCCCCGTCCAACACCAGCGGGGATTGAACTGAATTGCGTGGCGGTTTTGCTCGTTCGGCATACCATATGTATGGCCTCACTCACAAAACACACCCCGCGCCTTGTATATCGCATCTTTTGCTTAGCCATCCCCGGACTTTTTACGAGATTGTCATTATTAATTCGTATTCTTTTTCAATTACGCAACCATCGTATATAAACCCGAAAGTGACTCATTATGCAACACACTCAATCGATCAGCAGTCGCATCCACTCCCTGGCCGCTTCTGGTCCCCATGTTCCCGCAGGGTATTGGTGCAACATCCCTCCTGACCGAGCGCAATCACCGACGGAGATGACCGGGTCGAGAAAATCCCAAGCCAATTCGATTCCGGTTTGATCCAGAAAAAGCATCTGATCTCCTAAAATACAGTCAAGCAACACCTTTTCATAAGAATCAGAAACCTCCCCGCTCGCCACCGGATAGGTGAACTCCATATTGACCGGGCTCAGACACAGTTTTGCCCCTTGTCCCTTGGCCTGAAATCGCAGAGAAATTTTCTCCTGAGGATAGATGCCGATAACCAATCGATTTGCGACAATAGAAACCGCAAGCACCCCCGAGAACATGGAACGCGGCGTATCCTTAAATTGAACTACAATGCGGGTCCGCTTCTCCACCATCCGCTTACCCGAAACCAAATACACCGGAACCCCTCGCCACCTCCAATTATCGATAAACAACTGAGTCATAGCAAAGGTGGGGGTGCAGGAGACAGGAGAGACCCCCGGCTCCTCTCGATAGCCTGACACCGGCTTGCCATGGAGGATCCCTGCCCCATACTGCCCAAGAATAACTCTCTCGGCCATGATCTCCGGCTCAATTGACTTCAACGAACGAAAAACCTTAATCTTTTCATCCCTGACCCGGTCGGCGGCGAGTCTTGATGGCGGTTCCATGCAGGTCAAGGCCATCAGCTGCAGCATATGATTTTGAAACATGTCACGAACCACCCCGGCCTGCTCATAATAGCCAGCCCGATGCTCAACCCCCAGCTCCTCGGCCGCAACAATGCCAATATACTCGATATGATTACGGTTCCATATCGGCTCGAAGATGGCATTGGCAAACCTGAGCATCAGGACGTTCTGCACCGTCTCCTTAGCGAGATAGTGATCAATCCTGAAGACTTGCCGCTCGGCAAAATACTGGTGCAGAATGCTGTCCAAGGCGACCGCGGTGGTCAGATTATGACCAAAAGGTTTTTCAACCACCAAACGCGACCAGCCCCGTCTCTCCCCCCCTTCCTCAGCCAAGCCGACCTGCCCCAGACGACTGCCGATCGCGGCATACATGGATGGCGGAGTCGCCAGATAGAAGATCCGATTGCCGTGTGTCTTAAGGCGCTGATCAATTGCTGACAGCGTTTCAGTCAAGAGACAAAACGATGCCTCGGAATCATAATCAATGGCAACATAAGAGATTAGCGAAGCAAATTCTGGCCACCGATCCCGATGCCGTTTCTCAGAATCAGGCATGGCGGAAAAAAGCGCATTCCTAAACTCCAGATCCGTCATCTCTGTCCGCCCTGCACCGACAATGGCCAACTGCTGCGGCAGACTCCCCTGGCAAAACAAAGAAAACAGGGCAGGGACCAGCTTACGCGCCGTGAGATCTCCCGATGCCCCGAAAATGACAATCACACAGGGTTCGAGCTGAGCCGGGTCCAAGCTACAGGCACACGGCAGCGCAGAGAGAACCCCACCTCTCTCAGACTCATCCGCAATGAAGTTTGACATCACTATCAGAGCGCCAGGAATTTAAGAATCACTGGTCTTAACCGCGTGCCCACCAAATTCACGGCGGAGGGCAGCCAGGACCCGATTCTCAAACGCGTTAGACTCACGGGACTCGAATCGCCTGAACAGGGCCATGGCAATAACCGGCGCCGACACCCCGCTCTCAACAGCCTGCTGTACCGTCCACCGCCCTTCACCAGAATCATCGACGTACCCAGTAAGCTCACTCAAAGAACCATCCTTGACAAAAGCCGACTCCAGCAACTCGAGCAGCCAGGAGCGGATAACGCTGCCCTGATTCCATAGATGGGATAATGCCCCATAGTCGAGTCCTTTTCCGTATGGAGAGTGCTCAAGAATGGCAAATCCCTCAGCATAAGCCTGCATCATGCCATATTCGATACCGTTATGGATCATTTTTACGAAATGTCCAGCGCCGGTAGGCCCACAGTACATAAAACCGTCCGGCGGCGCTAAATCTTTGAGTATCGGGGCCAGGAACTCACAGATCGTCCGATCCCCCCCAACCATAGTACAGTAGCCCACGGTCAGCCCCCAAATCCCACCGCTGACTCCGGCATCGACATAGTGAATCCCCTTCTCCTGCAAGGCACCAGCCCTTCGGACATCATCACGATAATAGGAGTTGCCTCCCTCAACGATAATATCTCCGGCAGACAATGCACCTGCAAGTTCCGAAATATGTTCATCGGTAGCCTGGCCTGCGGGAAGCATCAACCAGACAATCCGGGGCGCAGTAAGCATCCCGGTCAATTCCGCAAGTGAAGCGCTTACTTCAGCGCCATCACGAGCCAGCTCTTCGGTCTTAGCGACAGTCCGGTTATAAGCCACCACCTGATGCCCGGCAGCCAGCAGGCGACGCGCCATATTGATTCCCATCTTCCCTAAACCGACCATGCCAATACGCATCGTATCCTCCACCCTTTGATGGCGTCGTAAAAAGCCCGATCTACTGCGTTGCAGCGCACTTTTGCTCATTCGGCACACCATATGTGTGGCCTCATTCGCAAAAGCACACTGCGCCTTGTATATCGACCCTTTTACTTAGCCATCCCGTGACTTTTTGCGAGACCATCAACCTTGATTATTTTAACCGTAAACCGATAACTGATTACCATTAAACCTGTGTAGTTACGCCTGAAGATACTTACTGAATGGCAATCAATCTCCACGCTACTTCCTCGCTTTCCGAACCGCCTCCACTCTGACCCTCTAACCAGAGCCAGCACAGTGACCACAGACCTCTTCATGATTATTCAGACTAGCAAGTTTTCGATGACATCGTCAACGCCAAAGGTATATACACATACATTTCCCTTGTCCATCACGAGTCCGAGGTTTATGATGGTCAGCAAACACTTACACTACAGCCAGGAGTCGTGATGACCGACCTTTACTCGCACAAAAACCGGTTCTTCAACCTCATGCGATACACCTGGACCTTGCTCGCAGTCTGGACTCTCATCGTCACCGGACTGCTGGCCAAGGAATTCCTTGATATCAAGGATTACACCACTGAGATCGCCCTGAATACTGCCCGAGCCCATCTCAATAAGGACTTTTCCTTCCGGCTGTGGGGCTCACGCCATGGCGGAGTCTACATCCCCGTGGCCGCAGACCTCCAACCAAATCCCTATCTGGCAGACATGCCGGAACGGGATATCTTCACCCCATCGGGACGGCAATTGACCCTGATGAATCCCGAGTATATGCTCCGCCACTTAAATGATACTTTTTCCGAACTGTATGGAGTGGCAGGCCATATCACCAGCCTTAAACCCCTGCGTCCGGAAAATACAGCCGATGCATGGGAGACCAAAGCGCTGCACGCCTTTGAGTCGGGAGCAAAAGAGGTCGTCGAAATCATTCGCACCAACAACGACCCGCCGATCCTGCGCCTGATGCAGCCCCTCTTTGTCAAACCTGAATGCATGGCCTGCCATGGCCACCAAGGATACCAGCTCGGTGATATTCGAGGTGGACTCGGGATCAAATTGCCCATGGCGCCCTTCATAGAGCGCACTCAAGAACAACTTACGGTCCACACAATCTCCCTGACCCTGCTCTGGGTCCTCGGCTGTGCCGGACTGCTGTTCGGCTCAGAGCACCTCCGCAAAAACACCAACAAGCTTACCCTATCCAACATTGGCATGCAGCGGGAGATCGAAGAAAGGAAACGAGTAGAATCCGCCTTACAGCGGGAGAGTTCCTTTACTTCAGCGATACTGGACACAGCAGGTGCGCTGATCATCGTCTTGAATGTTCAAGGTGAGATCATCCGCTTCAATCAGACCAGCGAAATCATCTCCGGGTATCATTTTCGCGAGGTGGCAGGCAAACTGTTCTGGGAAGTCCTGATGCCGTCCGAAGAGCGGCAGTATATCCAGCGACTCTTTACCTTCATTCAAAACAATACCTTTCCCGCCAAACTGGTCGCCCCGCTGATGACTCGTGGCAATGAACGTCGGATCATCGACTGGGCAAACACCTCTTTCCGGGACGAAGATGGCAACATCGAATACATTATCAGCATCGGCATCGACATCACCGAAGAGAAGCAGCTCCAGAACCAACTCCTTCATGCTGAAAAGCTCTCCGCCATCGGCAAGCTCTCCGCCTCCATCGCCCATGAAATCAACAACCCCCTTTTCGGCATCAAAAATGTCCTCGAACGACTGAGGGAAAAGGGGAATTTATCGACAGACAACCTCGAATTCACCAACCTAGCGGTCCAGGAATGTGATCGAATCCGAGACCTGATCAAAGATCTCCAGAATTTCAACCGGCCGACATCAGGAATAATGACCCCGGTTAATCTCCACAAGACGATTAACGACATCCTCCTGCTCTCTAAGAAAGAGATGGAGTCCTCGCACATCACCATCAAGAAACTCTACGCCACGGATCTGGGCGAAGTCCTGGCTATTGCCGACCAGATCAAACAGGTTCTTCTCAATCTCCTTCACAACGCCCTTGAGGCCATGCCAAAAGGAGGAGAGATCACCATCATCACCAAGAGTTCGGGCAGAAATGCTTTCGTCAGCATTGGCGATACCGGCAGCGGAATTTCACCTGCTGACCTCGACCACATCTTTGAACCGTTTTTTACCACCAAACCAGCAGTCAAAGGGACCGGACTTGGACTCTCAGTCACCTATGGCATTATCAAGCGCCACGGCGGCGACATCCAGGTCCAGAGCCAACAAGGCAAAGGAACTACCTTTACCATCACCCTACCCTTCGAGGGAAAATGACATGACCAAACAGACCGTGCTGCTCGTCGACGACGAAGCAATCATCCGCAAGACCCTGGCCGGCAAGCTAAGCGATGAAGGGTTCACCGTGCTCACCGCCGATGGCGGCGCCAGCGCCCTGGCCTTTCTTAACACCACCTCGATCAACCTGGTAATCACGGACCTGATGATGGAAGGCATGACAGGGATTGAGGTCCTGGAGGCAGTCAAGAGCCTCAATCCCGAAACTGCCGTTATCATCCTTACCGGATATGGGGACCTCACCTCGGCCATTGATGCCTTGCGACTGGGGGCGGATGACTACCTGCTCAAACCCTGCGACCTGAACGAACTCCTTTTCCGGATGCACAAGTGCTTAGAAAAACAGTCCTTGAAAAAAATGGTCAAACTCTATGAAGAAATCCTGCCCATCTGCCTGGACTGCAAGAAAATTCGAGACGACACCGGAGCCGAACACGGCAAAGGCGTGTGGATCCCCGTGGATCAGTACCTCACCAAAAAGGCCGGCAAGAGCATGTCCCACGGCTATTGTCCGGAATGCGGCCAGCATTTCCTGGAAAAAATTGAACAACGACTCAAGAAATAACTTATGTCCAGCCAATTTCAGCCAATGGCTTTGGCACCCATCCTGCTGAACCCCATCTACTTCGTAGTCTCGCTTCGCTATCTTTTACCTCAGCGCGGTTTAACCGTCTCAATGATTGTTACCGATAAGACCTCGCCAGGCAACCCGCGGCAGGCAGCGCCAACCCTGAAACTGGTCAACAACCAATGAAACTGAAAGGGGGGCGAAGCTCGAAATCGAAGACCATACTGTCGCGATTAGATTTTCCGACAATGAGGAGAAAGGAAACTGGGAATTATATCGACGCCCCGTGCCTCAGCGGCCCGCGTCGAACTGGATAACAGTCCACACGTAACCCATATGCAGTGACGACAACGAGAACGAAAGTGTATCCCCACAAATCCCCGACCGTCAACACCGCAGCAGCTCAGTCAAGGCCTTCTCCAGAGAGTACCCTTTGCCAAAACGCTGAGAGTAAGGGTGTGATGAGATCTGCCACTCATCACAAGCCCGAGCCAGGTGAGCGGAAATAGCGATAAACAGATGATCGATCTGCCCCTCTCCACACTCAGCATAGATAAGATAATCGCCACTACGGCTGAACAGTCGAACCACATCCTCGCCACTCCCCTCTTGGGCGTTAAACTCCTCCACCGCATCATTAAGACCCTGACCGATCTCGTCCAGGACCTGCTCAGTCAAAATCTGCCCCATACGGCGATAACACTCCGGCAGATCGACAAAGTTAGTGAGCAGTAATTCGAAAGGCCGTTCCCGTCGGCCCAAGACATGAGTATCATCGAGAAAATAGAGGTAGCGATAGTTATAAAACCCTGTCAGCGGTTCTCGGAAATAGGCCTTTCTCCGAAAGAGTTCCAGGTCCACCATGTAGTCAGCGGCAAATTCCCTGCTAATAGTCAACGGATCCCAGTCTCGCAGCACTTCATCGAGAACCGTGACCACCATCTTATCCACCAGCCCTTGCCGGGCCTCCATCCTCAGCAGGTCCAAAGCCTCATCCTTGGACATCGGTTTTTTGTAGGGACGCCGAGCGACAAATGCCTCATAGATATCCGCCACCGCCACAATCCGCACCAGAATCCCCAACGAATCGCCACGCAGTCCGTCGGGATATCCTGAGCCATTGAGGCGTTCGTGATGATGCCGGATAATAAACGCTATCCGACTGTCATGGTGCTTGCGGGTAAAAAGATCAGCCCCGACTCGGGGATGGACCCGCATCAACTTCCGATCCTGGGCATCGAATTGACCTGGCTTGAGCAGGATATCATCGGGTATCGCCACCTTGCCTATATCATGAACCAGACAGGCACGCTCCAGTATCTCCACCTCCTCCTGAGGCAACCCCAAGGCTATGCCGATCCGCTTGGAGATCTCAGCCACTCGGGTTGCATGCTCAAAGGTGTAATGGTCGCGCTTGGACAACATCTCGCCCATGGTGGCGTACAGATCGTTGATCAGCAGATCTTTGGCTTGATTAGCGGCCGCTACCTCCCGATGGGCGGCCAGGAGTTTCTCTTCGGCCTCCAGATGCTCACTGATCTCGTTCTCCAGACCCTGAATCAGCTTCCGCTCCCGGAAAATCCGACTCAGTTTGGCCTCCAACTCGTCACTTTCAAACGGTTTGGAGATAAAATCAGTGCCCCCGGCGTTGATGATATTGGAATAGACAAAGGTATCGGTGTGGCCGGTGATCACAATAACGTCAACCCCGGGATAGCTGCTCTTGACATGACTGAGAAGCTGCATTCCGTCCATCCGGGGCATCATCATGTCCGTGAGGATAACATCAAAATCAGCGGCCTGCAGACGAGCCACTGCCTCGACGCCATCTGCGGCATCCTCACACTCATAACCCAGCGACTCAAGGATTTTCACCAGAACCTTGCAGATCACCAGGTCATCGTCAACCACCAGCACACGCTTCATTGCCTCTCGTCTTACCTCAGGCCCGGGTTAAGGGCCGATATTTAATACGATGAGGCTGGCTTGCCTCAACACCGAGCCGACGTTTCCTGTCTTCCTCATACTCTGAATAATTCCCATCGAACCAAACCACCCTGCTGTCACCTTCAAAGGCTAGGATGTGAGTCGCGATGCGATCAAGAAACCACCGGTCATGACTGATCACCACCGCACAACCAGCAAAATTGTCCAGGGCCTCTTCCAAGGCCCGCAAGGTATTGATATCCAGGTCATTGGTGGGCTCGTCCAGCAGCAGCACGTTGGCCCCCTCTTTCAGCATCCTGGCAAGATGGACCCGATTACGCTGGCCACCTGACATCACACCGACCTTGCGCTGCTGCTCGGTGCCGCTGAAGTTGAAACGCCCGACATAGGCCCGGGAGTTGACCTCACGGTTGCCAAGAACAATGGTCTCCTGGCCATCGGTAATGGCCTCCCAGATCGTCTTATTGGGGTCCATCTCCCGATTTTGATCGACATAGGCCAATTTGACCGTGTCACCAACCCTGATCACTCCCGAATCCGGAGCGTCCTGACCGGTAATCATCCGAAAGAGAGTCGTCTTACCAGCGCCATTGGGTCCGATCACTCCGATGATCCCGCCCGGAGGCAGAGAAAAAGACATATCCTCAACCAGCAACCGGTCACCATAGGACTTTGACACCTTCTCGGCATCGATAACCACATTCCCCAACCGTGGTCCGGGAGGAATAAAAATTTCGATCTCATCGGCCCGCTTATCACTCGTCTGCTCGAGTAAAATCTCGTAAGACTTAATCCTGGCCTTGGACTTGGCATGTCTCCCCTTAGGGCTCATCTGAATCCATTCCAACTCTCGGGCCAAGGTCCGCTGGCGACTCGACTCCTGCTTCTCCTCCTGGTGCAGACGTTTCTGCTTCTGATCAAGCCAGGATGAATAATTTCCCTTCCAGGGAATACCTTCGCCCCGATCAAGCTCAAGTATCCAGCCGGCCACGTTATCAAGGAAATAACGATCATGCGTCACCGCAATTACCGTACCGGCATAGCGCTGCAGATGATGCTCCAGCCAGCCGACAGTCTCGGCATCCAGATGGTTGGTCGGCTCGTCAAGCAGCAGGATATCCGGCTCCTGCAACAACAGCCGGCACAAGGCGACCCGCCTCTTTTCACCACCGGAGAGGATCTTGACCGATGTCTCGCCAGCCGGGCAGCGGAGGGCATCCATCGCCATCTCCAAGCGGGAATCGAGCTCCCAGGCATTAACCGCATCCAGTTGATCCTGTACCTTGGCCTGCCGGTTGATAAGCTTATCCATCGCCACATCATCCATCGGCTCGGCAAACTGCTCGTTAATCTGGTTGAATTCCGCGAGCAGATCGACTGTGGTCTGAACCCCCTGCTCCACCACCTGGCGAACAGTGAGTGTTTCATCGAGATGCGGCTCCTGCTCCAGATAGCCGATGGTGTACCCTGGTGAGAGCGCGATCTTCCCGTCAAATTCCTGATCGATCCCGGCCAGAATCCTGAGCAGGGAACTCTTACCCGAGCCATTCAGGCCCAGAACACCGATCTTGGCCCCATAAAAATAGGACAATGAGATATTCTTGAGGATCGGCTTTTTTTCGTAGTACTTACTGACCCGCATCATCGAATAGATGATCTTATTTGCCTCTTCAGCCATGTTTCATCCCTTTCCTTTATCCATTATATGGATGATTAAATAACAAATATCGCGATACCACAATGTCAGGGGGTGTCAACAGAAAAATCAAATCATTTCCACGCTGTCTGCCGACACCCAGCACCGCCGACTATCTCCCAACTCTATATACAGCCATTCCCCTCTTTTCTCCACCAAAGAAAATACCAGACCCGCATGGAGGGGCTCATTGAAGCTTACGCTGTACGCCGAGCCATCGCCCTTGCGGGCCACCGCTTCCGTAGCAACTATAACACCCGTGATCGTCGGCCAGTAACGGTCATAGATGAGTGAGCCAGAGATCAGCACAGTCAGCGCCAGCGCTCCGGCCGTAGGCAGCCATAGCGCCTTTTTCCGATACACGGCCACAGTCAGAAGTCCCCAGAACCCGGCATTGGCCAGGACCAGAACAATGAGCCTGAATCGCGCCGAAAAATCATAATGCCAGAAGAGGAGCGTTTCTACGATCATTGTCTCCTGCTTAGGCTCAATACGATCAAGCTGCTGACTTTCGGCAAAGCGTAAATTCTGACGGAGGTTATCATCGTTCGGAAGATACGCCAGGGCTCGACGATAATTGACAATCGCCCGGCCCAAATCGTGGAGACGAAAATAGGTATTACCCAGATTATAATAAAGCTTGCCGTTAACCAACCCGTCCTGAACCAATTTTTCAAAGCGGACCAAAGCCTTGCGGTAAAGATCCGCGCTCTGAACCTGATCTGAATTTTGACTGGCCTCTTGAAAAAAGCGGCTGGCCTCATCAAGGATCTGGCTCCTGTCGAGTGGCTCTTGAGCCGATGCAAACGGAGCGCACGACAGCACGACCATAAACAAGTGCAGCAACAAAAAGAGGCCCGGTCTCATCGTCCCACCCCCTTAACCAAAAGCGATTCCAAGTCATCGGCTACCTGGACCGCCAGATCGCGCAAACGCTTGACATCACCTAGACTTAACGCCCCGGCATACTGAGACGCCTCGCACTGCTCCATCACCTGGCGCAAACGGCCAAGGAGTTCAGGACCCACTCCGGCGTGGATGAGGTCCGGCTCCACATCGACATAAGTCAAGGCCGCAGGGTTACGACGGAGCTTTGCCCCAAGATACTCCCGCATCGCAAGCCCTATCGCCTGATAGCCTGCGACTGTTTCACTGCCATCAGCAAGAGGATCAAGTTCCGTACGCAATCGGCCATAGGCTCGCCGTGCAGCTCGACCCACCGGGTCCTTACGCCCCAACCGGACCACGCCCGCTCCAACCAGAACCAGCAGAAACACCCCAGGTGGCGCACCAAGAAGAACATACCACCCGAAGTCCATCCCCACCGACCCAATCGGTGCCTGGATGGTTAAGACTTCAGGACCTTCATAATTATAGGAGATCCCTCCCTTGACGGTCGTAAGCTCCTTTTTCTCCGGCCCTGAGGGCATGCCTCCTTCGGCGTCCTGAGCCGTCACCAGCCGCGCCTCGGAAACCTCCAAGAGCACTGGCGGTGAAGAGGCCGTCTCATATCTACCTGTATCCGGATTAAAATAGGCCAAATGCAGGCTCGGAATCTGCCGAACCCCGGCGTGCCGCGCCCGGATGGTCTGGGTAAAGGTTTTGAGCACGGCGCTGCCCTCACCAGGGGCCATCTCATCGGGGACCTTAAAATCATTAACCCCCAACCCCTCCGCCAGCGATGGCAATGAGGCTCCGGCCACGGAGGGACCGGCAATTTGGATGTTCAAAGTGATGGGATCACCAATCTTTACTTTGGTGGGAGTGGCGGTTACCGCCACGGAGTACTCCCCCACCAATCCGGTAAAATCGACAGGCCGCCCCTCTTCGGGCAGAGGAAACACCTCGACCACCGGCTGATCGGAAGGAACAACCTCCGTGCGGTACACCTGGCGCGAGCGCCCAAAAAAATCGTCCGGAAACATTCCGGAGAACGGATCTCGACCACTCCCCTGACGGTAGCCGCTCAAGGCCTGACACGAAACCGTAATCTGGGGCAGAGAGATCTTTCCTGTTTCATTGACAGTGACAATCCGAGAAAAGGTTACGGTCAGATACTTTTCGCCATTCAAGACTCCCTGACCCTTCTCGGCCACGATCTCGCCGCCGGGCACCGGAATCCGAACCGAGTTATCCTGGCCAGGAGTAAGCGATGCCCTGTCATCCGCACTGATGGTGAATCTGGGATCTGAAAAAATCGGTAGGGTAAAATTGAACCCTTTGACATCCTTGCCAATATACCAGGTAACAGTCAAAGTTACCGGTTCTCCGACATAGACCCGATCCTTGCTCAGGGTCTGCCTGAGCTTGAACTCATCACTCTCCTCCGGCTGTTTGACCACGATTCGCACCGGCTGAGTCTGATACAACTGCTTGTCAATTATCACGCTCAGGGGCGGGATGACCAACCGTCCCTCTCTCTTGGAGGTCAGCTCATAATTAAAGACATAGCCCCGGTGAGAGACCCGGCTCATCCGGCCATTGATAATCGAGACCGATTCGCTGCTGTTCTGCTGACCGCCCCGGGGCTCGACCGTAAAATCAATAAGAGACGAGATATCAGGTTCTCCCGGTGAGTCGCTGCCCTCCACCTGAACCTGCAAGGTAAACGACTGGCCGACATAGACCTCCTCCTGATCCACTACTGCCTGAACCGTAACCGCAGCCCGTACAACTCCAGCAAGAGAGAGCAGCAAGGCCACCACCGCTAATCCGTGCGCTACTCCACGCATATTACCAATCCTTATCCACCGCCTCATAGCCTGTTGCCTTCTGGTTGCGACGATTGATCATATTTTGTTTTTCTTCATTCAACAGCTCCTGGGCCGTCTGATTGAGGGGTTTTTGGCCCTTGGCCTCGGCTTGCTGCTCAAGTTTATCCCCAGACTCATCAAAAGCTGGTTCGCCCTGCTGCTTCTCTTCCCCTGAGGATTTTCCCTCCTGGGCCTGATCCTTCTTGTGCTCTTGGTCTTTCTTACCCTCTTGAGGGGTCTCTTTTTTCCCCTGAAGCTGGTCCGCAGCCTGACGTATGGCCTGAGCTGCCTGGTCCTGCGCCTTGGCAGCCTCATCAGAACGCCCCTCCTGGAGCTTATCCTGTGCCTCCTGCTGCTGATTTCCGGCCTGGGTCAAGGCATCTATGGCCTCTTTCTGATTATCCGAGTCACCCATCTGCTGCCGCATCGACTGAGTCTTCTCCTGCAATGCCTGCTGACTTGCTGCGTGCTCGGTCATGGCATGATCGTCTTGTTGCTCTTTGCCCGCCTGCTCCCGGCTCGCCTCCGCCATCTCCTGCTGCTGATCCGCCATCTGCTGCAGTTCACTTGCCAGCTCCTGTTGCTTGCGCTTTTCATCGGCACTCGCCTGCTGCTGTTTACGAAGCGCCTCATGGGCCTGCTGCAGTCTGCGCTTACTGACTTCCAAGTTTCGGCCAGCCTCTGGCAAAGTGCTATCCAGTTCCAAAGCGGCACGAAACCCAGCGACACTCTCAGCAAAAGCAGTAACAGCCTGGTCCGGGGCGGTGGACTCAACCTGCTCCCCTTGACGAAAAGAGGTGTTTCCCAGATTAAATTTCGACCGGCTGATGATTTTTGGGTCTGTAGCCTCGGATGCAGCCTGCTGATAACTCTGGGCGGCACCGGTCAAGTCACCCAGCTTATAGCGGGCATTACCTAAGTTATACTGAATTTCAGGTGACTTAGGCTCCTTAGCCTCTGCCTCTTGGTAGAGTTTCAAGGCCTCCTCAAAGTTCCCGGCCGTGTAAGCGCTATTCCCTCGATTCACAAGACTGCGAGCCGATTCTGCCCAGGCTGATCCGTGACCAACAACAGTAACAAAAACCACCCAGCAAATTATCCGCAGGGAACTCCAAAACGTGTACTGTCTAATATTACTCATATCCCGTAGTATCAATTTCTAAAAAATGCGTAACTACACAGGTTAACGGTAATCAGTTATCGGTTTACGGTTAAAAGAATCATGGTTAGTCATAAATCATCGCATGATACTCAATGTCAGTGTGTCCTCAGCCATTGGCAGGACCCAATCACCGTCAACTGTCAACCGTAAACCGACAACCTGAGCAGTTACAAAAATACAGGGTGAAGAAGCATAATGCACCCATCGCTGTACCCAGATTTTCATGACTTTTCCTCTGGTTTCCGCTCTCCGATCACCCCTTCGAGGAGCAGCAGCGACAGAGCGACCGCCAGCAAGAGCTGAAATTTTTCCTCATACTGCTCAGTGGACTTAGCCTCTAACTCCTTTCTATCGGCGCTAGCGATCAACTCTTGGTACACCTCGCCTAAATTGATGGCTCCTGTCGCAACCGGCAGATAGCGCCCTCCCGGAGTGGCCAAGGCCATCGCCCGCAAGGTATCAGCGCCCAGCTTGGTCCACACCTCCTGGCCCTGATATTTCAAGAAACTCTTGCGCCCCGCCTCGTCGATCACAGGTATCCTCTGCCCTTCTTTTTCATCGCCAAGACCAATAACAATCAAACGCACCCCCAGGTCAGCAGCGGCCTTGGCCGCCTCAACCGGGTAACTCTCATGGTCCTCGCCATCAGTAATCAGGATGATATCCTTAAACTGCTTGTCCTGATCATCAAAAATATCCCGCAGCACCGTGCGGATGGCATCCCCCATCATGGTGCCGCCCCGCGATACCGCCTCGGTGTCAATCCCGTCCAGGCTCATGCGAAAGAAACCATAATCAAGAGTTAACGGACACTTGACTACGGCAGTTCCGGCAAAAGCCACCATGGCAACCCGATCCCCGGACAAGCGAGCCACGGCGTCAAGAATGGCAAGCTTGGCGTGTTCAAGACGATTAGGGGCAAGATCTTCCGCCAGCATGCTCTTTGAGACATCAAGGAGGAAGACCACATCCCGCCCAGAACGCTTAATCACCACTTCCTTGCGATTCCATGCCGGTCGGGCCAAGGCAACCACCAAGGCGACCAAAACCAAAAGCATCAGCACGGCCTTGGTCGCCCTGCGGGCACTGCTCACCGGCAACTCCGTTCGCCGCAGCATCCCCTCGGCCAAAAACAGGGCAAGAGCTGACTTCCGCCTCCTGCTGGCATAAATATACATCCCGGCCACCACTGGCACAATCGCCAAGGCAATCAGCATCGTTACATCCATGAAGCGAAAGGTATTCACGGCGCCCTCCGCAAAACCGTACAACCAAGCAGCGTCTCAATCACCAGCAAGGCCAGGGCTGTCCAGACAAAGAGGGCGAAATACTCCTTGTAATCAATATAACGCACGCTCTCCACTTCGCTCTTTTCCAACTGGTCGATCTCCTGATAGACAGCACGAAGCGCTTCAGCATCCTCAGCCATCCGGAAGACCCCGCCAGTGGACTCGGCAAGCCCGGCCAGAGTCTTTTGGTCAACTCCCTCACCGGTGCGAACCATCCGGGGACCAAACAAGGTCTGAACCTTGACCACATCGTCGCCCCCCACCCCGATGGTGTAGATCTTGATCCCCCACTGTTTCGCCAAGGCAGCCGCCTCCTCAGGGGTATGGCGACCGATATTGTTCTGTCCGTCGGTCAACAGGATGACAATCTTACTCTTGATCTGATACGCCTTGACATCGCCCTTGGTCTGCCGGGCCAGAGTCTCTTCGGCGGTCTTGAGGCGGGCCGCGGCCAAGGCAACTGCGTCGCCGACTGCGGTTCGATTCTCCGGGCTCTCCTGCGGCACCAGATGGATAGTATCAAGAAAGCCTGAGAGCGCACCATGAGCCAGCGTCAAGGGACACACAGTATCAGCGTAACGGGCAAAGGTGATCATCCCAATTAAATCGCTAGGCCTGCCATGCAAGTCCCGCGTATTTCCAGTAACAAATTCGGCAAAAACCTGCTTGACCACCTCAAGACGAGTCATGGCCCGGCCATCAAATTCCATCTCCGCGCCCATGCTGCCGGAACGATCAACCACCATTTCAATCGCCACCCCCCGACTGGTCTCCTCAATCTTTTCTATCCCTGCCTGAGGCCGGGCCAGGGCAATAATAATCAAGGTCAAGGCCATAAGCCGTAACAAACGAGGAAGGTGCACCAAGCGGCAACGTAAGGACTCACCGGCAGGCAAGAGGCTTAGGTCGGAAAATCCCAAGGCCAATCGGGAACGGCGCCACCAGAAGATCACCACCAGCGGCAGGATCAAAAGGGCAAACAACACCAGAGGATTAGCAAATCTCATCCCGCACCTCCCCCGGTCTCGGCAGGAGTCGGCTCAGTCTCACGGATAAAGCGGCGACAGAGTTCGACTGCCTCCTCTGCCTCGGATGAAGCGGGGATATGGCAGGCAAATTTCACTAAATCGCAGTGGGTGAGAAAATCACGGAGCAACCGTTTATGACCAGGATCGGACATGGGACCGACAGCGACCGAGCCCAACTCGACAAGAAACTCCTCGGTAGTCCGCTCCGGCGCCCGGAGACCAAAACGCTGTTCAATATAGTGGCGGATGATATCGGATAAACTCTGATAGAAGGCGGTGATTTGACCTTGCGCCAGCAGGTTTCCCTTTACCAACCGGTCCAACGCTTGATAGGCCAGAAGATGCGCAGGCAAGGGTAGAGGGGGAATAATGCCCCTCTTTTTCCGACGCTGCCAGAGATACCAGCAAGCCATGAAGAACAAGACCACGACAAGAGCCACCCCTGGCCACAGCCATGGACTGACCGGCTTATCGAGGGGAGGGGCGATGTCACTGATGGAATCGCCCCGATCATCCTTGCTCAGCAGACTTTCGATGGATACCGTCACCGGTTCCGTCTTCACGGTGACCGGCGTGGCTTCACTCTCCGTCTTTTTCCAGGCATCAACGATGAGAACCGGGACCTGGCCGCTGCCGGGGGCAACAGGGTCAAGGACATAACGCTTGGTTACAGCAATCCGCCCAGAGCCAGTCAACTCAGCCCCAGACTCCTTGACCGACTCCACCGTAAACCCCGGAAAATCTTTCAGCTCGTCAAACTTGACAGCATAGTCTTCGCCTGTCTCTGCACGAAGTTCTACTGTCAGCTGCTCAGTGACGTTCAGTCGCTCCCGGTCAAGCTTCAGCACAAGGGTCAGTGGCTCCGACCCAAATTGCTTGACCACGACAGGTGGTGTGGACACATCCGTAGACTTCTCGGGCTGACAGCCAGCAATGACTGCACCCGCCACGAACAGCGTAATCAACAATCCAATACGAAATACCATGCCAATCAATCTGTTCAATGCCGCCGCTCCCGTCGCTTGAAGAAACGGACCAAATCATCGACATGCCCCACCTCCCTGCCCTCGCCAGAGTCAAGGACCACGGGAATATGATCAACGGCCATGGCACCAAAGAGCCTCTCCAGCCGTTGCTCCCGCTGCCGTGCCTGCTCCTGATACCGGGCAATGAAGGTGGTATCTGAGGTGTCCACCAACCGCGTCGCGCCGGTCTCGGCATCGGCAAGTTCAATCAGTCCGATGGCTGGCAGCGACCGCTCATGACGATCAGTGATGGAGATGGCGATTACGTCATGTCGTCGGGCCAGGTAGCCCAGAGGCTTGCGAAAATCAGGGGCCAAGAAATCGGAGAGCAGGAACACCACCCCCCGCTTATGGGCAACCCGCCCCAGATACTCCAGGGCAAGGGCAATATCAGTTCCTCTCTCCTCAGCATGATGGCCCAACACCTCACGAATAATCCGCAGGACATGAGATCCCCCCTTGCGAGGCGGGATGAACTTCTCAATCCGATTAGAGAAAAGGAGGAGTCCCACCTTATCGTTATTCTTGATGGCGGAAAAAGCCAGCAGCGCGCAAAGCTCGGCCGCCACCTCGCTTTTGCGCTTGACGACCGAACCGAAACTTCCGGAAGCAGAGATATCGACAGCGAGCAGCACTGTCAGTTCACGCTCCTCGACATAGCGCTTAACAAAGGGGTGACCGTGGCGGGCAGTGACATTCCAATCGATAGTGCGCACATCATCACCAGGCTGATACTCCCGCACCTCATCAAATTCCATGCCCTGGCCCTTGAACACACTCTGGTATTCCCCAGCCAGAACATCATTAACCGCCCGCTTGGTAAAAATCTGGATGAAACGGATCTGCTTTACCAGCTCACTTGAGATCATGGCACAGCAACGGTATCAAAAATCTGACGAATAATATCTTCCGAGGTCTTGTCTTCGGCCTCGGCCTCATAAGTGACGGTCACCCGGTGACGCAGGACGTCCATCCCGATGGTCTTGACATCCTGCGGGGTGGCATAGCCACGGCCTGAGAGGAGGGCGAAGGCCTTGGCCGCCATGGCCAGAAAGATAGTGGCCCGGGGCGAAGCCCCGTATTGAATAAGGTGGCCGATGGTAAGTCCATAGGCTGCCGGATTGCGGGTGGCCTCCACCAAGGATACGATATACTCCTCAACCTTGACATCGAGATAGATACTGCGGGTAAGCGCCCGCAGCCTGACGATATCGTCAAGTCCAACCACCGGGGCCACAATCGGGGCATCACTCCCCCCTGCCACCAAACGAAGGATCTGCTGCTCCTCCTCCCGACTCGGATAGCCGACCGTGAGCTTCAACATAAAACGATCAATCTGGGCCTCGGGCAAACGGTAGGTGCCCTCCTGCTCGATCGGGTTCTGGGTCGCCAGGACCAAAAACGGCTCAGGCAAAGTATAACTTGCGTCCCCAATGGTGACCTGACCTTCCTGCATCGCCTCAAGCAAGGCGCTCTGAACCTTGGCCGGGGCTCGGTTTATCTCATCAGCCAGAATAATATTGGCAAAGATCGGCCCCTTGCGGGTGGTGAACTCACCACTCTTGGGATTAAAAATCAAGGTGCCGATCAAATCACCCGGCAAAAGATCCGGGGTAAACTGAATCCTTTTAAAACTGGCCTGTACCGCCTGGGCCAGAGTGGTCACGGTCTTGGTCTTGGCCAGACCCGGCACCCCCTCGATCAACACATGATTATTGCACAGCAGCGCCACCAACAGCCGCTCGACCATCGCCTGTTGGCCAATAATCACCTTGCCAATTTCCCGACGAACAAGCTGAAGCAAGGCGCTCTCCTGAGCCACCGCCTCTCCTATCTCTCTGACATCAACTGACATGGAATCCCCTCAACTCTATTCTTAATTGTATTATTTTCGTAACTATCCACCTTCTGACCCAGAAAGGTGCCGAAGCCCAGAACCGTAACTGTTCAGC
>VMSU01000147.1 GCA_013792005.1 Desulfobulbaceae bacterium | reverse complement strand
TGGGTATTTTTGACTAAAACCGCGAAGGGTCAAGTTTGGGTGAGATAAACAAATTATATCAACCCATTAGGATTGCCCTGCTGACTGGCTCGACTTTTTAGGTTTACCGTTCGTTTTCGGCTTATCCTCGGAGCTAGTGTACTTGTAATAAGTGTTTCGAGAAATCCCCACAATCTCGCAAATATCCTTAACGCTCCGATCAAGATCTTTCTTTAACGAGAGAGCGGCCTTTTTCTTCTTTTCATCCACCCCTTTTGGCCTGCCACCTTTTCTACCTCGTGCTCGTGCGGCTGACAATCCAGCATTGGTTCGCTCGCGGATGATGTCCCGCTCGAACTCAGCCAGCGATGCGAAGATATGGAAGATAAGCTTGCCTCCGGAAGTCGTGGTGTCAATGTTTTCCTGCAAGCTCTTGAACCCGACACCTCGGGAAACGAGATCGCGAACCGTCTCAACCAGATGCGGGAGTGAACGTCCCAAACGATCGAGTTTCCAAACGACAAGCGTATCGGCAGGGCGACAATGTTGAAAAGCCTCGGTCAGCCCTGGCCGCTCCACCTTGGCCCCGCTTGCGGTGTCTATAAAAATGTGCTCACACCCAGCGGCTAAGAGTGCATCCTTTTGAAGATCAAGGCGCTGGTCGGTGGTCGAGACTCTGGCGTATCCGATGAGCATGTAAACGGTCCGTTGTTGTTAGCTGCTTTCACCACGAAACTCAACTCGCAAGATATTCATTGGCACTTAGATTTAGTATACTGGTTTATTGGGATATGATAAAGTGGGCAATCGTATAAAATAAGACTTATTGAGCGTGCAATGCTCTATACCAGAAAAATGACCGTTTTTGTTGTACTAAATTCCACCCAGGAGAATTAAACAGCCTATGGCCGTCCGATACAACGACCGGCTCAAAATCCTGGGCGATCAGGAGATCGAAGAGTTATACGGACGTCCACGATTCAACCACGAAGAGCGTGTACATTTCTTTAGTCTCATACCAGAAGAACATACCGTGGTTGACGATTACCACACACTGGCTAGTCGCGTACTATTTATCCTCCAGGTCGGCTTCTTTAAAGCGAAGGCACTGTTCTACGCTTTCGAATTCGACGACGTAAAAGAAGACATGCGGCATATTTTGCAACAGCATTATCCGCATATCCACAATACAGAACTTATCGTACCAAACCTGAAACAGACCCGCCATGCACAACAGCGGAAGATTCTCGATTTGTATGGCTACCAAGCTTGCAATGCCGAGGCGCGCGCAACCCTGATGGAGAGGGCCAGCCAGGTTGTACGCATTTCAGCAAAGCCGATTTTTCTGTTCCGAAATCTTTTGCAGTACTTGGAAAGCCGCCGAATCGTCGTGCCAGGTTACAGTTTTATGCAAGACGTGGTGAGCCAAGCTCTCGCTGACGAACGAGCACGGCTGACCTCTATCCTTGAGGGGCGGTTGGATGAGGACACCATCAAGACACTCGACGCACTTTATGTCGAACGCGACGGAATGTATGCTGTCACGCCCTTGAAACGTGACCCGAAGGACTTTTCCCTGGGCGAAATGAAGCGGGAAATTGCACGGATTCAGTCCCTGGAAATTCTGAATCGAACAGCAAAAGCGTTGTTGCCAGAATTGGGAATCTCCAACGACAGCATCGCCTATTATGCCGCCCTTGTTGATTACTATACAGTGCAAAAGCTGCAACAAATGCCAACCGGCATGGCTCGCCTCTATCTTTTGTGTTTTCTCCTGCAACGCTACCAGAAGATAAATGACAATCTTATTAATGCCTTAATCTACCATGTGCGTAAAGTGAGCACCACCGCCAAAGAGTGCATGGAACAGCAGGTTCTCGCTTTTAAACAGGAAGGCAACGAAAGCGCCGAGCGCATAGGTCAGATACTGAGCATGTTTCTAGACGAGAGCATCTCAGATTCGGTGTCCTTCGGTGAGATCAAGCGGCGTGCATTCGACATCCTGCAACGTGATCAATTTCAGCGCGCTGCGCAATACGTCGGGTCACAAGCATTCGATACTGTAACAATCGAATGGGAGTTGATCGCCTCGCTTGCGCCGTCGTTCAAGCAGTACCTACGACCGTTGCTGCTGTGGCTACCGTTCGGGGGGCACCGCGAAAACGACAGCCTGATGGAAGCGATCGTGTTTTTGAGAAAGAGCTTCGCCAAAGGAAAAAGTCTTACCCGTTACAAATTCGCAGAGATCCCGAAAGCATTCATCCCCCAGGGAGTGAAATCCTACCTCTACGAAAAAGATAGGGACGGCATCTACAGCATCCATCCCGATAAATACGAGTTTTTGGTGTACCGCCTGCTGCGTGATAGATTGGAGGCGGGCGACATCTATGTCAACGATTCGCTGCGTTTTCGCAGCTTCGACGAAGATCTGATAAAGAAGGAAATCTGGCATCGGGATAAAGAACAGATTTTGAGAGATATCGATGCCCCATTGCTGTCACGACCGATGGCCGAGGTTCTCAAAGACATTGAAGAGGAACTGGAAAACACCTACGATGATGTAAATCGACGGATTCTCTCTGGGGAAAACCAACACATCAAGCTGAGCAAGAAGAAAAACGGTACGACCACTTGGACGCTACCGTATGTAAAAGAAGAGGAGACGGTCAACAATCCCTTTTTTGACGGAGTACCACAGATTCATATTGCGCAATTGCTCCAGTTCATTGACTCTCGCTGCAAGTGCCTGGATACGTTCACCCATATTCTTCAGAGGTACGTAAAAACACCTCTGGATCGACACGCTGTCGTCGCATGCCTGATTGCCTATGGCACAAATATCGGCTTGGGTAAAATGGGCGCAATTTCGGATATGAGCTACCCGACGTTATACGCGGCCGCCAAGAATTTTCTGCGTCCAGAGACGGTACGGAACGCCAACGATCAGATTAGCAACGCAACGGCCAAGTTACAGATCTTCCGCCACTACAATATCAATGACATGATCCATTCGTCGAGCGATGGGCAGAAGTTCGAGACGCAGAGCCACACCATCCGTTCACGCCATTCACCAAAGTACTTCGGCCTGAAAAAAGGCATCAGCAACTATACTGGAGTGGCCAACCATGTACCGTTCAATGCTCGCATTATCGGTGCTAATGAATCTGAATCACATTATGTCTACGATATTTTGGCCAATAATACGACAGAGATCCGGCCAGGCGTCCACTCGACCGACACGCACGGCACAAACGCGGTCAATTTTTTCACCTTGGCAGTTGCCGGCTACCAGTTCGCGCCACGATACCGCGATATCCGCGATAAGATGGACACACTCTACGGTTTTAAACACCCGAGCAACTACGACGAAAAGTATCTGTTAAAACCGGGCAGCAAAGCGAACACCAGGTTAATTCTCGCCGAGGAGGACAACATCAAGCACATCCTCGCTTCGCTCGCTATGAAGGTCACCAGTCAGAGCGTGATCATTGGCAAACTGAGCTCTTACGCACGGAAAAATCGTACAAAGAAAGCGTTGTGGGAGTTGGATAACCTCCATCGCAGCCGCTATCTCTTAAACTACGTCGACTCCCCACGCCTCAGGCATAATGTTCAGCGCGTGCTGAACCGCGGAGAGTCCTACCACAAGCTTGTGCGTGCTGTGGCGTATGCAAACGGCGGCAGATTAAGGGGTAGGACAGACTTGGAACAGCAGCTGTGGAGCGAGTGCTCGCGGTTTCTTACCAATTGTGTTATTTACTACAATGCTTGCATCTTATCCAAACTTTTGGAGTACGCTGAACGCGTGAAGGATTTCGATCTAGCAGACCGGATCAAACGGATCAGTCCAGTGAGTTGGAAGCATGTGAATTTCTATGGTGAGTATACGTTTAAGGAAATCAGCGTTATCATTGATCTTGAGCGGATTATCAGTCAATTGGTGGTGTCGGAAGTTGGCAGTGCTAACAATCTGATATGATAAGTTTATCTCGTCCAAACTTGACCCTTCGCGGTTTTAGTCAAAAATACCCAAT
>VMSU01000146.1 GCA_013792005.1 Desulfobulbaceae bacterium | reverse complement strand
TCAAATTAGACGGTTAAATTTACGAACTGGTGATACTATCGCCGGTCCTATTCGTTCTCCAAAAGAGGGTGAGCGGTACTTTGCTTTACTGAAAGTCGATTCTGTCAACTTTGAAGCACCTGAAAAAAATAGAGAGAAAACATTATTTTCCAACCTGACTCCCCTTCACCCGTGTGAAAGAATCAACCTGGAGGATCAACCCGATAATTTCTCGATGCGGGTTATGAATATCATGTCCCCTATTGGTAAAGGGCAGAGGGGATTGGTGGTAGCGCCTCCGAGAACTGGAAAAACCGTGTTGTTGAAAAAGATTGCCAACAGCATTATTCGGAATCATAAGGAAATTATCCTCATCGTCCTTTTGATCGACGAACGACCGGAAGAAGTCACAGATATGGCTCGTAGTGTTGATGCCGAAGTCGTCAGTTCAACCTTTGATGAGCCACCACAGCGCCATATACAAGTGGCGGAAATGGTTATTGCCAAGGCGAAGCGTCTGGTAGAAGCAAAGAAAGACGTCGTAATCTTGTTGGATAGTATCACTCGCTTGGCTCGGGCGTATAATATCGTGGTTCCTTCCAGCGGTAAAATTTTGTCAGGTGGTGTTGATTCTAACGCTTTGCATCGCCCAAAGCGTTTTTTTGGTGCTGCCCGTAATATCGAAGAAGGTGGAAGTCTGACCATTATGGCGACGGCTTTGGTGGAAACTGGTAGCCGTATGGATGAAGTTATTTTTGAAGAATTTAAAGGAACTGGTAATATGGAGATCATTCTGGATCGAAAAATGTCGGAGCGGAGAATCTATCCTGCCATTGACATGAATCGTTCCGGAACGAGAAAAGAGGATCTTCTTCTTTCTGCCGACGAACTAAACCGTGCCTGGATCCTCCGAAAGCTGTTGTCATCAATGAACCCAGCTGATGCTATGGAGTTTCTGATGGATAGGATGAGGAGCACCAAGACGAATGCTGAATTTTTTCAAACAATGAATACTTGATAAATTATGTCATATGCAGTATTAAGATACGTTTTATAATTGTTGTGTTAATATTATTGAATAGCAAAGAGGAACTTTGATGAAAAATGATATCCATCCAGAATACTATAAGATTTCAGCAACATGTGCCTGTGGCAATAGTGTTGAATTAGGTTCAATCAACCCGGTGATGAAGGTTGAAATATGTTCTAATTGCCATCCATTTTTTACCGGAAAGCAAAAACTTGTCGATACTGCCGGTCGAGTTGACAAGTTCATGAAAAAATACGAAAAGCACTACCAGAAGGCTGCAAAGTAACAAACCCCTGCCTTATTTGGTTTCACACAAGCATCATCAGTCTTTAGATTGTTGATGCTTGTTTTTTTTTATCCATTGGCAAACAATATGTTCTCAAAATTCGAACACTTACATGAAAAACGGTTAGAGTTGGAGGCTAAGCTCTCTGATCCGTCTGTACACTCCAAACCGGCAGAGTATCAACGTATTGCCAAGGAACACTCTCATGTCGTCAAGATGGATGAATTGTATGCTGAGTATCAGCATACAGAATTGCAGTTGCAAGAAAATCAAGATCTGCTTGCCAATGAGACCGATGATGAAATGCTGTCCTTGATTAAGGCGGATGTAACTGAATTAATCAATAAAAAGGTTGATCTGGAGCGGGAGCTTAAAGTTCTGCTTTTGCCACCGGATCCCAATGACCAGAAAAATATCTTACTTGAAATCAGGGCAGGGACTGGCGGTGACGAAGCCGCCTTATTTGTTGCCGATCTTTTCCGGATGTACAGCCGCTATGCCGAGACCCAGAACTGGAAGATTGAGGTTTTAAGCAGTAATGCTATCGGAATTGGAGGGTTTAAGGAAATTATCGCCATGATTAAAGGTGATAAGGTGTTTAGCCGGCTTAAATACGAATCCGGGGTTCATCGGGTTCAGCGGGTACCTGAAACCGAGGCACAGGGGCGGATTCACACGTCAGCTGTAACTGTCGCTGTGATGCCAGAGGCTGAGGATGTTGAGTTGCAAATTCAACCAAATGAATTGCGGGTTGACATATTTCGCTCGTCTGGTCCTGGGGGGCAGAGTGTCAATACCACTGATTCAGCTGTGCGAATTACTCACCTGCCCTCTGGCATGATCGTTACCTGTCAGGACGAGAAGTCTCAGCACAAAAACAAGGAATCAGCAATGAAAGTCATGCGAGCGCGGCTCTTTGATAAGTTGCAGCAAGAACAGCACGATCTAATTTCAGCAACTCGCAAGAGCCAAATCGGCACAGGCGATAGAAGTGAAAGAATCCGCACTTATAATTTCCCGCAAGGCCGTGTCAGTGATCACCGTATTAATCTTACGTTATACAAGATCGAAGAAATCATGTTGGGTAAAATTGATGATCTCCTTGACCCCCTCCTGTCACACTACCAAGCCGAAGTGCTGAAGACAATTCAGTAAGTTTTCGAGATGTTACCCCCTGATGATTTTGATCGATGACAACGATTCTCACATTGTATCACGATGCAGTGAAACGTTTGTCGGCTGCAGAAATAATGGATCCGGAAACGGAAGCAGTTATTCTTCTGCGTCATATATTAAATTGTAGACGTGCAGATATTTTTCTTAACGGACAGCAAACTGCTTCAGCTGACGTAGTAGCATCAGTTGATCAGATAATCACCAGGCGGTTAACGAAAGAACCATTAGCCTATATTATAGGTAATCAAGAATTTTACGGTAGAAAATTTGTCGTGACCCCGGCAGTGTTAATCCCTCGACAAGAGACAGAACTTCTTATCGACAAAGCAAGTTTGGCTCTCCGGGCCATGGAGGATAACAAAAAAATTCAGATCCTCGACCTCGGCACAGGAAGTGGGATTATTGCCATTACTCTTGCTCTTGAGCATCGGCAGATCAGCGTCCTTGCTGTTGATCGATCAATTGATGCCCTCAGCGTTGCCAAAGCCAATGCGCTCTTTCTCGGAGTATCAGATCGGATTCTTTGGTTAAACTCTGATTGGGCTACCACGCTTGGAGACTGTGCTCAATTTGATGTTCTTGCAGCAAACCCTCCCTATGTTGCCAAGTGTGTTCAATCAACGTTGCAACCGGAACTGATAGCCGAACCTGAGATGGCACTGTTTGGCGGCGATGATGGCAGGGATGAAATCTCAAGGATTATCAGTGACTCTTCTCGATTATTACGTCCTGGCGGAGTACTGTTGATGGAGATTGGGTACGATCAGGAGACGTTTGTGACCTCCGCGATGCGTGATACTGAGGCATTTGACGAAGTGATTGTTTATCGTGACTACGCCGGACTTCCTAGACTTCTTAATGCCAGAAGAAAAGAAAAACAATAATTATAGAAATTATGGAACTGCTCAGGTTGTTGGTTTACGATTGACAGTTGACGGTGATTGGGTCCTGCCAATGGCTGAGAACACACTGACATTGAGTATCGTGCGATGATTTATGACTACCCATGATTCTTTTAATCGTAAACCGATAACTGATCACCGTTAACCTGTATAGTTACGAAATTATCATAATTGATATAACCTCCTCTATTGGATAGACCGATACTCTAAGCCCTGGATTAATCTACCCTGGGCAACACATTTAGGTAACTCAGTATGGATAAATTAGTTATTGAGGGTGGCCAACCGCTCTATGGAGAGATCACGATCAGTGGGGCAAAGAACGCTGCCTTGCCTTTAATCGCAGCTACACTCTTGGCACCAGGCAAGCATATTGTCCGCAATGTGCCCAATCTTCGGGATACCAAAACAATTTTCAAGCTCCTGGAATCATTTGGAGCTGTCACTCAATTATCTATAGACGGAATACTTACAGTCAATTCCGACCAGATTACTAATCTTGAAGCCTCATATGACTTGGTCAAGACCATGCGTGCCTCTGTCCTGGTCTTGGGACCACTATTGGCCCGCTTTGGCCGGGCACGGGTTTCGTTGCCAGGGGGGTGCGCCATCGGCGCCAGGCCAATCGATTTCCATCTTCAGGCTTTACAAAAGATGGGGGTTCGCTTGGTTCTTGCTGAGGGGTATGTTGATGCTGTTGTTGATGACTCCTTACAGGGCGCTCCCATTTATTTTGATATTCCCTCGGTTACTGGCACTGAGAATATTCTGATGGCAGCAGTCCTGGCCAAAGGAACTACAGTGATCAAGAATGCCGCTCGCGAACCTGAGGTCGGTAACCTTATCGATATGCTTCGCGCCATGGGCGCTGATATCGAAGGCAAGGATACTGATCGTCTGACGGTTAATGGGGTGACACGACTAAAGGCCACCGATACCTATGTAATTCCAGACCGGATCGAAACTGGTACCTATTTAATTGCAGTTGGGGCTGCCGGTGGTGAGGTGACGGTAAAAGGGTGCCGACCAGGTCATCTCCCCTCTTTGCTCGACAAGTTACGGAGCGCTGGGTTAACTGTCGAGGAGGGAGGGGATAGTATTCAGGTCGCCAGGCATGGCGCGTTGCGAAGTATTGACATTAAGACTATGCCGTTCCCGGGCTTCCCTACCGATCTTCAGGCCCAAATCATGGCACTGATGGCGATGACGGAAGGTGGCCTGTCAGTGATTCATGAAACCATCTTTGAAAACCGATTCATGCATGTAGCTGAACTGCTGAGATTGGGAGCGAATATCAAGGTTGATGGACGAAGCGCTATCGTCAAAGGGACAGGGGGTTATACCGGGGCAAAAGTCATGGCAACCGACCTCAGGGCCAGCGCTTCACTGGTAATTGCCGGGTTGGCAGCCAAAGGAATTACCGAGATATCAAGAATTTACCATTTGGAACGCGGGTATGACAATCTTGCCGGCAAATTACAGGCCCTTGGAGCCAAGATCAATCAGGTGCGCGAATAACAAAAGAAGAAGGGCGTTATTCTCTTAGCAAGCATGATTGGTTTTCTGTAGAGCCAATTGCCCACAGGCTGCCGAGATATCCGCTCCCCGACTTTCTCTGATCATGACAGTGAAACCAGCAGCAAGTAGAATTGCTTGAAAGGCCTCAATAGTCTTGCGTGATGGGCAACGATAGGGGAGGGCAGGACATTCGTTAAAAGGCAGCAAGTTGATTTTACAGGGGATGCCGTGCAGGATCCTGACAAGTTTTCTGGCGGCTGCAACCGAATCGTTGCAGCCATCAATCATCAAGTACTCAATCATGATCCGTCGTCGCTTGGGAACTGGGTATTGACGACAGGCTTCAAGTAACTCTGCCAGAGGGTAACTGTGGTTAATCGGCATCAATTTATTTCTGGTTTCATCGTCAGCAGCATGCAGGGAGATAGCCAAGTTGACCGTTGTCCGCTTGCCGAGTTCTGCCATCTTGGGGACCAGGCCACAGGTGGAAATTGTTATTTTACGATCGGAAAAATTAAGCCCTCTAGAATCGAGCAGAATATCAAGGGCTGTCAATAGATTATCTAGATTGGCCAAGGGTTCGCCCATGCCCATGAACACCAGATTGTTGAGTCTCCCTTTGCCTTGGCGGGCAAGTTCCTCCATCACAAAATGGATTTGATTGACCATTTCTGCTGCAGTCAGGTTTCGTTTGAACCCCATGGTGCCGGTCAGGCAAAAGCTGCAGCTCATGGCACATCCCACCTGGGATGAGACACAGAGGGTATAGCGGTCCTGATCCGGGATAAGCACACTTTCGATATGCTGACCATCATCAAGTATAAAGGCATATTTGACAGCGCCGTCTTCTGACTGCTCTCGTGTCTCTAGTTGAAGCTGACTGATGGTAGCCACTTCCTGTAACATTGATCTAAAGGTGAGAGATATATCGCTCATCTGATCAAACGAACTAATTCCTGGTCGGTAGATCCACGAAAAGATCTGTCGTCCCCTGAAATCTGGCTCTCCCATTGAGCGTACAAAAGTAACAATGCCGTTCAGTGTGAGATTCTTAAGGTCGGTTTTTTTCCTTTTCCCCTCTTGTTCTGAACTGGTTGCTGGGGGATATGGGAGATTGTCTGATGCAGGTAGTGTATTCACAAGGCACGCATATAGTCTGGCATTAAAGGTATCTCACCGGTCAAGGCCTGGTCGATCCTGGTAAGTACTGCCTCTTTGTCTCGTGAGAGACGGCAATCAATGGGCAGGAAATTAGAGGCATGATTCGACTGAAACTGAACCTTGTTAAGGGTGATGTGGCTCACCATAGTCTTTAGTTCCTGTAGCATGATGAGTTCATCTGGCAGTTGAAAACGGCCATGAGCAATATCGTTAGCCAATGAGGTTCCTGGAATCGGCATAACAGTCAGGGCGGCAATCTGATTGGGCGCCATTTGGTTCAAGACCTGCGCGGTGGCAATAGCATGTTGAGCAGATCCATCAACCCCGGCAATTCCCAGGAGGACGGTAACCGACAGGAATATTCCTGCCTCCCGCACTTTCTGAACAGCGTCGATTAATTGTTTTGAGGTGTTGCCTTTCTTGATTGCGGAAAGAACACCATCATCTCCGCTTTCCAGTCCCATATATATTCGGTCAAGACCGAGTTCTCTTAACTTTAGGAGGTCGGCAAGGCTTTTTGATCGAATGCTCTTGCCATTACCATAGAGTCGAACCCTCCGTACGGAGGGCAATTTCCCCTTGATGGCTCCCATAAGGGCAACCAGACGGTGCTGCGGGATGGTCAAGACGTCCCCGTCGGCTAGAAACAGACGGTTGTTGCGCGGATAATACTTAGCAGCATAATCAAGATCGCTGGCAATGATCGCAGGATTTTTGTAGCGAAAAGACTCATCTTGGTATGCCCCGCAGAACGTACATCGATTATGGGAGCAACCTACCGTTACTTGGAGGATAATGCTACCGGCCTCACTGGGAGGCCGGATAACAGTTCCCTGGTAATCCACTTATTCGCTGTGGTGCTTGGCGAAAGCTGCCATAAATTCAACCAGGCGTTCAACCCCTTCCATTGGAAAGGCGTTATAGATCGAAGCCCGGATACCGCCTACCGAACGATGTCCTTTCAGCCCGTTCAGGTCTTGGGCCAATGCTTCCTTGACAAATTGTGCTTCAAGCTCAGGAGTTGGCAAGTTAAAGGTGATATTCATTTGGGAGCGGTACGGCTTTTGGGCGTGTCCCCGGTAGAAGTCAGTGGAATCAATCGCCTGATACACCAGATCTGCCTTTTTTTGGTTCAGTTGCGCAATTGCCGGAACGCCTCCTTGAACTTTAAGCCATTTCAGCACCAGTCCCACGACATAGATAGAAAAACATGGCGGGGTGTTGAACATAGACCCCTTGTCGGCATGGGTTTTATATTTAAACATTGTGGGTAGAGTCGCAGGGGCTTTGTCGAGCAGATCATCACGGATGATTACTATTGTACAACCGGCTGGACCCATATTTTTCTGCGCACCGGCGAAGATGATGCCAAACGAAGAGACATCAACCGATCTGGAGAGAATGTCAGAACTCATATCACAGATCATGGTTGTTGCGGTCTTGGGAAACTCATGAAACTGGGTGCCAAAAATAGTGTTATTTGATACGAAATACAGATACTCAGAAGCATTAGCTGAAGTGAAATCGAGGTTTTCAGGGAGACGGTCAAACGTTGTTGCTTCACTGGAAAACGCAACATCAACATCACCAATCAGCTTAGCCTCCTTGATTGCATTTTTTGACCAGGTTCCGGTATTGAGATAGGTCGCTTTTTTCCCTGTCCCCAACAGGTTCATGGGAACCATAGCAAATTGGGTCGAGGCGCCACCCTGAAGGAAGAGGACTTTGTAATTGTCTGGGATGCCCATCAGCTCACGCAGCAAGGACTCGGTTTCGTCGGTTACCGCTATGAAATCCTTACTGCGATGGCTCATCTCGATCAAACCGATACCACTGTTGTTGTAGTTGACAATATCTTTAGCCGCCTGCTGTAAAACCTCTTGGGGAAGGGTGGCAGGACCGGCACTGAAATTAAATACTCTTGCTGGCATCGGGGTCTCCTGGTATTGGGGTTGTTATAAAAAAAGAATAAAAGTTTTAAAGGTAACTGCTGTGTAGTAGCGCTTAAGTGATCAAACTGAATAGATCTCTCTGGACAAGGGCGCAGACTGTTCTGCTATAATATTTTATTAAGGTTGACATCATACCTCAAACAGGAAAAACTGCCACAATCAGTTGATGATTAGAATTTTTTTTTAGCAAGCATATTTAGGGTGCCATGGATTTAGAGCAGCAAAGAGAAGAGGAAGCAATCGGACAACCAATAATTATCTTGGTTGGACCAACTGCTATTGGCAAAACAGAACTTGCCTTAACCGTGGCAGAGACGTTCGGGTGTGAGATAGTCGGTGTTGATTCGGTTCAAATTTACCGATTCATGGATATTGGCACAGCAAAGCCAACGGATTTGGAGCGGGGGAGGGTGCCCCATCATTTGATCGATTATATTCTTCCGGATGAAGAGTATAGTGCCACGCGATTTGTTGCGGATTGCCAGGATGCCATCCAACAAATTCAGAAAAATGGTAAGATTCCCCTATTAGTTGGCGGAACTGGGTTATATTTTTCGGCATTAGAGAAAGGAATTTTCGTTATGCCTGAGATCCCCCCGGACATTCGGCATAAAATTAAGGAAGATCTGCATACTCTTGGTCGAGATGTTTTATGGCAGGAGTTAACTCGATGTGATCCCAATACATCAAACCGTATTCATCCTAACGACACGTATCGCTTACTTCGGGCTTTAGAGATAGTGCGGAGCACGGGTGTTCCCTGGTCGGAATTCATTGCTCGCCATCAGCAACAGCAACAAACAAAAGCCAAGGTGGCCAAGATTGGCCTTGCTCGTGATCGTAATGAGTTGTATGCACGGATTGAGCAACGGGTTGGCAATATGGTCAATACCGGACTTTTGAAAGAAGTAGAAAAGTTGTTGGCCCTGGGCTACCCAAAAACTCTCCACTCCATGCAATCGTTGGGGTATCGGCATATACATAACTATTTGGATGGTGAATGGACTTGGGGTAAAAGTATTGAGCTGCTGGTCCGAGACACTAGGCGTTATGCCAAACGACAATTAACATGGTTTCGAGCTGATCAAGAAATAACCTGGTTTCATCCCAAACAAGTTAAAGAAATTATTACGGCTGTTTCTGCTTATTTGACTGGATTGAAAAATAATTAAATAAATATATTAATTTTTATATTTAACAATAAGGGAATACGTAATATTTTGAATATTGATTTTGGAGAAAGTCACACGGGGCAAGCATGGCGATTCACCCCGCCCCAGACCTCTGTGCTTTCTGTTTTACAGTCGAACCGTACTATCTCCCCCCTCTTAGCTTCATTACTGGCGCAACGTGGAATTCTGACTTCAGAGGCAGCGACTGATTTCCTGGCTACCACGCTGCGCTCCCTACCATCACCCCTATTAATGAAGGGAATGGCCGATGCTGTAGGTTTGATTTACAGAGCGATCAAGAATAATACTCTTATTATCATCTATGGCGATTATGATGTCGATGGCGTTACCGCAACAGCGCTTCTCATCAGGTTTCTCACTGAGCTTGCCGCTGACTGCCAGTCATGCCATCCCGATCGGTTTGTCAATGGTTATGGGCTAAATGCTGAACTGGTCGAGACGACATTCCCTAATCGCACGGGACTTGTTATTACTGTAGACTGTGGAATTTCAGACTTGGAGGAGGTTAAGCGATTAGTTGAACGAGGCTGGCAGGTGATTATAACTGATCACCACCAGCCACCACTGACACTGCCGAAGGCCCATGCTATTATCAACCCATGGCAGGAAGGGTGCCAATTCCCAAGCAGAGATTTGGCCGGAGTAGGGGTGGCATTTTATCTTGTAATGGGTATACGGTCACATTTTCATCAGCAACACTTCTGGCGCAATACCCCCCCACCTAACTTAAAAAAATATCTTGATCTGGTAGCAGTGGGTACAATTTCAGACATGGTCCCACTGCAGGGGGTGAATCGAGTTTTGGCGAAGGCTGGTCTTGAGGTCTTATCCAGAACGGAAAATCAAGGACTTTCGGCAATTATGGGGAGGTGTCATATCCAAAAAGGCCAGAAGGTTACTCATGAAGATATCGCTTTTCAAGTCGGTCCACGCCTTAATGCAGCAGGACGCATGGGGGATGCAAGCCGAGCATCAACCCTGTTAGCAAGTGAAAACAACCAGCTTGTTGTCGACTTGGCGAACAATATTGAACTTGCGAACATGGATCGCCGGGAGCAAACCAGCAAGCTTGTCAATCAGGCAATCGAAAAGGTGATGGAACAAGGTGAGGAAAGCCATCCTTGCATCATCCTTCACGGAACGCAGTGGCACCTTGGTATTTTAGGCATAGTTGCCTCTAAGCTTGTTGATATCTTTCACAAACCAGCCATTGTTTTTGGCGGGGAGGGTGTTCTTAAAGGGTCAGCTCGTTCTATTCCTGGTGTGAATATTCACAAGCTAATTGCTGAGTGTGCCAAAGAGGGAAGGATTCTTGGCTATGGCGGGCACAGCAACGCCGCAGGCATGTCCATCATGGAGAATGATCTCTTTAATTTTCAGTCTGTTATGCACAATAAATTTATTACGGCTATAGAACCTGCCATGGAGAGGACATACCTTGCCGCAGACTATATTGTCGATAGTAAGACTAGCTTTACAGAACTTGAACAGGCGTGGAGTCAGCTTGCGCCATACGGCCAAGGAAATCGTGAACCCATTTTTATAACTGGTGAGCCATGCAGGTTGAGAAATATGCAAGTTATTGGTAAAGAGAAAAATCACATGCGCTTTTCGGTTTACTTGGGAGGACGTTGGTTAGATGGAATAGGTTTTGGTTTTGGAAGTATCGCGACAAGAGGAGTCGCCGGTGAAACTGAACTCTCTATCGCGTTTTCACTGAGAGAAGATCGGTTCAATGGGTATACCAAGATAAAAATCGGACTTGTTGATGTCTTTACTGATTGGCAGAAGGTAACAGTTTAATTTCATTACCATTCACTCCTGTAAACATAATATATATTATGCGACGTTGACCCACATGTGATTTTTTGCTCCCGCTGCCCAAAAAGGCATTCGCTTCATCGGGTAAATTTATTATTAAAATTAACTTTCAATGATTAATCTTTGTTTTTTCATATATTTCAGCTAAAGGATTTCATGTATGGACCGTACTATCTATCAAGAGCCGTTGGTTAGCAGATACACAAGTAAGGAGATGCAGCACCTCTTCTCTGAGCAAAAAAAATTCGAGACCTGGCGTCAGTGCTGGATCGCTTTGGCTGAAGCTCAACATGAACTGGGGCTTGGATTGGTCACGGCAGAAATGGTCGATGAATTAAAGCGCCATGCCCTAGATATAGATTTCGATCTGGCAGCTCGCAAAGAGAAAGAAATCCGTCACGATGTTATGGCCCATGTCTTTGCTTATGGCCAGAAGTGCCCCTTGGCCGAGCCCATAATTCATCTTGGAGCCACTTCTCAATTCGTTGGTTGCAATGCTGACCTGCTTATCCAGAAAGAAGCGTTGCAGCTTGTCAAGAAAGGGCTTGTTAATGTTATCGCCAACCTTGCCAGGTTCAGCATGACACACAAGGATCTGGCCACTTTGGGGTACACTCACTATCAGGCTGCGCAGCCTACCACAGTTGGTAAGCGCAATACGCTGTATCTGCAAGATTTACTGATGGATCTCGACTATCTTGAAGCGCTTGAGTCTCAAATCAAAGCTCGTGGGGCCAAGGGTACTGTCGGGACCCAGGCGTCTTTTATGGACCTTTTTGCTGGCGATCACCAGAAAGTTAAGGATCTTGATAAGTTAGTTTCAATAAAGCTTGGATTTACCGATGTTTTTGATGTTACAGGTCAGACTTATACTCGCAAGCTTGACATGAAGACCGCTGAAACGCTTGCCGGTATCGGTGCCACTGCTCATAAATTTGCTGTTGACTTGAGGCTATTGTCAAATCTTAAGGTGCAAGAGGAACCATTTGCCAAAGATCAAGTGGGGAGTTCGGCGATGGCCTATAAACGCAATCCTATGCGTAGTGAGAGGATGACTGGATTATCTCGTAAGTTGATGGGGTTGCCTGCTGACTTTGCTGCGACTTATGCCAATCAGTGGTTTGAGCGGACCTTGGATGACTCTGCCATCCGTCGAATGGATATCCCTCAGGCCTTCTTGTTGACGGATGCGATTCTAAAGCTATTTGTTAACATAACTGATGGAATGGTTGTTTACCCAAAGCAAATTGAACGTCATCTTTCGCAGGAAATTCCATTTATGGCCACAGAAAAGATATTAATGGCCTGTGTGGAGCGAGGAAAGAGTCGTCAGGAAATGCATGAAGTGATCAAAGTTCACTCTATTGCCGCTGGGTTGGTTGTGAAGCAAGAAGGAAAGGATAATGATCTTCTCGTGCGTCTTGGCAACGATCCAACTGTTCCTTTTTCCCCTGAGGAACTCCTTGCCCTGATCGCCGATTCAGGACAGTTTACCGGTAGGGCTAGTGCTCAAACTACAGAATTTATTTGTAACGTGGTCGAACCAAGACTCTCCATGCACCAACACATGCTTAATTGCGATTATGGAGATATTCAGATATGACGACTGAGTTTGGAACCATTTTGTTGAAAATTACCCCTCATCGCATCGGATTTATTAAATTTATCCTTGAGGGGTACGATGGCATGGCACTCGTGTCTACTGTTGACTCAAAGAGTGGGTCTATTATTATTCGCTATCCCCTTTCGTTTCATGACAACCTAACAGCAATCATTGCTGACTTGTCACCGTTACTTTTTGGTGAGGTCATTATTAATCAACAAACGTTGACGCCAAATGGCCTTAACCATAAACAACAAAACTCTTCTTTTACTAAGTTGCCGCATTGATTGTTACAAATTGGGTCATACTTTGAATGATCTGATCTAATATATAGTGTCACATATGGATCAACGGCCAATCAAGGTAGTTAATAAATTTTATTATATCTCAGAAGCAAGTGACTAATAATACATTATTTTACATAGAAACATTCGGTTGTCAGATGAATGATCGTGACTCGGAAATCATGGCCCAATTGATGTCCGAAAACTCATTGCCAGCCAATGATATCGCTGATGCTGACATCGTATTAGTCAACACCTGTAGCATTCGAGAAAAAGCAGAACAGAAAGCATTTTCTCTTCTTGGTCAGTTAAAGGCCTTGAAACAAAAAAAAGAGGGGTTGATCATTGGAGTTGTTGGTTGTGTTGCCCAACAAGAGGGGCAAAAAATATTACAGAGAATGCCGTATGTTGACTTAGTGCTGGGGCCGCAGAACATTTACAACCTCCCTGCTCTACTTGATGACCTCAAGTGTGACCGCAAGCGGATTGTCGCCATTGATCAATCGCCCTCCTTCGTAATACCTCCTTTTCTGCCAGAAATGGGACGTGGCCCCAGTCATAAAAGGTTCGTCACTATTATGCAGGGATGTAATAATTTTTGCACTTATTGTGTCGTTCCCTTTACCAGAGGGAGGGAGGTAAGCCGTCTTTTTTCAGACATTATTGCTGAGGCCAGACTGCTCGTTGACCATGGGGTTAAGGAAATCACCCTACTTGGCCAAAATGTTAATTCCTACGGACGAGATCAACAGGGCAAACAAATTCACACCTTTGCAGAATTGCTTCGGGCTGTAGCTGGGCTTGATGGCTTGGAGCGTCTCCGTTTCACCACCTCAAACCCTAAAGATCTTACGACTGAACTGACGCAGACTTTTGCCGACCTCCCTGTCCTCTGCTCTCATTTTCATCTTCCGGTTCAGTCCGGTTCTGACCAGGTACTTAAGCGAATGAATCGTAATTATACCCGAGATCGCTATTTGGCTTTAGTCGATGAGTTGCGAACAAGCCGACCGGATATTGCAATCACCACTGATATCATTGTTGGTTTCCCCGGTGAAACAGAGGCGGATTTCGAAGAGACTTTCGCACTTGTTAACGAAGTTCGTTATCATGGAGTATTTTCGTTTAAGTATTCTGATCGTCCCCAGGCAAAATCTGTTGATTTTGACAACAAATTGTCAGAAGAAATCAAGACTGAGCGACTTGCCAGATTGCACAAAAAAATTGACGAGATCGTCTTTGAACGTAACCGTGAATACCATAACCGTCTAGAGCGGGTTATGGTAGAGAGTGAACAAGTTAGTAAAGACGGCCAATGGCATGGGCGGACAAGTTCCAACCATATAGTTCATTTTGAGTCCACTGTGCCATTGTTCCCTGGGCAGATGGTCGATATTTTAATTACTGAAGCTTGCCAACATTCATTACGTGGAGAAATAAAATAATGATTGATCTGCATACCCACACTTTCTTCAGTGACGGCGTCCTGGTACCCGCCGAACATTTGCGCCGGGTAGAAGTTTTGGGTTATCATGCCGTAGCGATTACTGATCATGCCGATTCCTCAAATCTTGATTTTATTGTCCCGCGGATTGTTAAGGTTGCCGCCGACCTTAACCAGCATTCTGTAACGAGACTGATTCCGGGAATCGAATTGACCCATGTGCCACCAGGAATGTTCAAAGATTTGACGGAAGAGGCGCGACGTCTTGGGGCGCTTATTGTCGTGGGCCATGGAGAGACGGTAGTTGAACCGGTTGTACCTGGCACCAATTTGGCTGCCATTGAGGCCGGTGTCGATATCCTGGCTCATCCTGGATTCATTAGTGAAGAGGAGACCAGGATGGCAGCCAGTAGGGGCATACTCCTTGAGTTGTCGGCTCGCAAAGGACACTCTCTAACGAACGGTCACGTTGCAGCCATGGCTTTACGTTTTGGCGCCAAGCTTGTGGTAAATGCTGATGCCCATGGTCCTGGTGATTTTTTAACTGCAAGTATGGCCAAGATCGTTGCTTTAGGCGCTGGAGTGACAGAGGCGGGGTTTGAGCAAATCCGCCGTAATATGGCAGAGTTGGTGGAAAGGGTTACGCAATAAATAAGGTTTGGTTAGGGCCTGATTCAGATCACCCTGGGGGAGTGGATGTTGTAGTGGCGGCTCAATTAAACTAATTCTTCTCAATCATCAAAGTTGACATTGTCTGTGATCGTAGCGGATTTTTTTGAGCCGATACCATCAATTTTCATCAAGGTTTCCTTATCCTTAATCCCCCCTGCCCTGTCCCGATATTGAATGATTGCTTCTGCAATCTTACTGCCAATGCCGGGGATAATCATGAGCGTATCCCGGTCAGCCAGATTGATTGAGATTGGTTGAAAAAATAAGGGGGCTGCATGAGTAGGAAGATGAGTCGACCAGGAAAATCTTTTATCCTGGTTGATATGCAAACCATTGTTGTCGAGCCAATACAACCCTTCAGGGAGATGGTCAGTCCGGTCTGTCCAGACCAGACTGACATTTTCGCTGGGACGAACTCTTAGTGTGGTAAATGAGAGAAGCAATGCAATAAGGTGCGGGATCAAGATCCCAAGACCTACCAAGACCAGAACCAGGGACCGCCGATCTCTGCCATGTCGTTCATTCTTAATTTCTTGATGCGTACCATCAATCATTGTAATGATCATGAGTTAATAATCAGCACCCCTGTTTTTTGGCCTCCTGCTGAGTAAGTTTATCCTTCAGAAGTTTGTAGGAGATACCGTCAACCAGGGCTTGCCAACTGGCCTCGATAATATCATGGGACACTCCGACCGTACCCCACTGACTTTTGCCGTCTGTCGACTCAATCAATACCCGCACCTGTGCTCCGGTGCCATGCTCTGACGCCAAGACCCGAACTTTATAATCGCTGAGGGACATAGTCTCTAGCTGTGGATAAAAACAGGTGAGGCCCTTGCGTAGCGCATTATCCAAAGCATTAACAGGTCCTTCCCCCATAGAGGCGGTGTGTACAGTTTCCCCTCCCACCTCAAGCTGGATGGTGGCCTCGGCCTTGGTCGCCCCTTCAGGGGTATCCTTATGGTTGAGGACAGTGAACCCCTTCAGTTCAAAAAAAATGGGCATTGTCCCCATGGCTCGGCGCATCAATAGTTCAAATGAGGCCTCGGCGCCTTCATATTGAAAGCCCTGGTTTTCCAATTCCTTTAAACGTTTGAGAATTGTAGTTACCAGAGGATCGGTGCTTTCCAGATCCAGACCGAATTTTTTTGCCTTATGCAGCACGTTACTCTTACCAGACTGATCGGAGATAAGAATCCTCCTGATGTTGCCAACCTTTTCTGGAGTAATATGCTCATAGGTTAAAGGATTGCGCTGGACTGCTGCCACATGAATGCCACCTTTATGAGCGAAGGCGGCGGCGCCGACATAGGGTTGGTATTTATTGTGAGGAAGATTGGCCAGTTCATTGACGAAACGGGCGACTTCGGTCAATCTTGACAAATGTTGGGCAGCGGCAAAGGAGCAATTCATTTTTAATGCCAATCCAGGAATAATCGAGGTCAGGTTGGCATTGCCGCAACGCTCTCCAAAACCATTGATGGTACCTTGGATCTGGGTAGCTCCATGGTCGACTGCCACCAGTGAATTAGCAACTGCGGTCTCTGAATCGTTGTGAACATGGACGCCTAGATTTGGTGTAATCTTTTTCTGATCAAAGTAACGCTTCACTTCGTCCATGATGTGGGCGATTTCTGTGGGCAACGTTCCTCCATTGGTATCACAAAGAACCAGGCAGTCAGATCCTGCCTGATAAGCTTTTTCAATGGTGGTCAGGGCATAGCTGGGGTTTGCCTTGAATCCATCAAAAAAATGTTCCGCATCGTAAAAGAGTTTTTCAACATAGGGACGCAGATAGCGAAGGGACTCATCGATAATGGTCAGATTATCCTCTAGTGAAATGCGTAGTGCAATATCAACATGGATATCCCACGTCTTTCCAAAGATGGTTACACATGGTGTCTTAGCTGCGAGCAGGGCCTGAAGGTTTGCATCCTGAGACGCTGGATTACTGAACAGTCTGGTGCTACCGAAGGCCGACAGTTTAGAATGTTTCAGATTATAACTTTGTATCTCTTGAAAAAATTGAACTGAGGTCGGATTTGATCCTGGCCAGCCGCCTTCAATGAAGTCGATCCCCAGTTCATCAAGTTTAAGGGTGATTCGAATTTTATCATCAACAGACAGATTGAAGTTTTCAGCCTGAGTCCCATCTCGCAGGGTGGTATCGTATATTGTTACTTCTTTTACCATGATGTCAAACCTCTTGTATATTCATGGTCAATGCCGATTATAAAAAAGACGGCTTGACCTGCAGACCAAGTCTTAGCAGTTAATCTTGGCCAGGGGCGCTGGCCCTGTGCAAGCCAAAGCCATCATGCAGAGCCCGCACGGCCAGTTCGGTATATTTCTCATCAATAACACAGGAGACCTTAATCTCCGAGGTGCTGATCATTTGAATATTAATCCCCTCGTCAGCCAGAATTCTAAACATAGTGGTAGCAATGCCTGAATGGTTGCGCATCCCGACCCCGACGATGGAGACCTTGGCTATCTGTTCTGAGCCCGAGAGATATCCTTCCCCGATTTCAGAGACAATATCTTTAACGATGGCCATAGCTTTTTTATAGTCTGAACGGGGGACCGTGAAGGTCATATCGGTTAATTCCCCTTCCCTGGTATTTTGAATGATCATATCAACCACAATTCCAGCGCCGGAAATCGGGGTAAAAATTTTAGAGGCTACCCCTGGAACATCATGCACCTTGGACAAGGTAATTCTCGCCTCGTTCTTGTTATAGGTGACCCCGGAAACCATCATTGATTCCATATCTTTATCCTCCTTTACAACCATAGTTCCTTCGGCATCGGTAAATGTTGACCGAACATGAACAGGTACATTATATCGTTTAGCAAATCCCACAGATCGGATATCCAGAACCTTAGCCCCAAGACTGGCCAATTCCAACATTTCATCATAGGATATTCTATCGATCTTGCGAGCGGACGAACAGATATTGGGATCAGTGGTATACACACCCTCCACATCTGTATAGATCTCACATTGATCAGCCTTAAGGGCTGCCGCCAAGGCGACTGCTGTGGTGTCAGAACCTCCTCGTCCTAAGGTGGTTATATCAGCACCCTCAGTAACGCCCTGAAATCCCGCAACCACAACTACCTTACCTTCGTTCAGCCGACTAATAATAGGATCGGTATCGATAGATATTATCCTGGCCTTGGTATGCATGGTATCGGTAGTAATTTTAACTTGGTCACCGAGAAAAGAGATGGCATCATGCCCTGCAGCTTTGACCGCCATGGCAAAGAGCGCGACGGTAACTTGTTCGCCGCTGGAGAGCAGGACATCAAGCTCACGGCTATCCGGCTGGTCTTGCATCTGGTGAGCGAAACCTACAAGCCGATTGGTTTCGCCGGCCATGGCCGATAAAACCACCACCACTTGGTGTCCTTTCTGGGTGTAACTTAAAACCCGTGCGGCCACCGCCTTAATTTTTTCTGGATTAGCGACTGAGGTGCCGCCGAATTTTTGAACAATAAGCGCCATTGGTAGCAAAAACTCCTTATTCTTCGATTAAGATTATTAAGTTAGGAACGTATTGATGGCATCAGAAATCCCATACGTTCAAATTGTGTGGCACGTCTTAAGGTGAATACTAAGATTGTTTTCAGCTCTGTTTATCATACAGTCTGTATCAGAAAATCAACCTCGAAAAATTTGAAATGGATTTGATGAGGTTCTAAAAATAAGAAACAATAATACTATCGAGAGGTTTAATTTGGTACATTTTTTTAATGCAGCTTCAATTTTGGTTAGCAGGGGACCTTTATGAGAAAATTCGGACCAATTCGATCTATTTTAAATAGGCCAATTTTTCTATTTAAAAAAAACAACCTTGTCTTTCAGTGCAGATTTTGGTAGGCAGTATGACATTCATTTCACAAAGACTATTGTGTTTACCCTTGACATCTCTATGAATCCCACCGATGCCGTTGTCAACAGGGACTGCCGCTGCTTGCCACATTGTGGTGGTAATACATAAAATACTAAGGAGCTCAGATTCTTTTTATGAAATTTATTAAAAATATTCGGTTCAGCCTTTTAATTATCAGCACTATTTTTATTGGCAGCGTATTAATTGGTAACATTAAAGACCACTCAGATTCACAACAACCCCTACTTCAAACCTTACTAGAAAAGACTGATACCCTTATTCATGGTGGATCAGGGGGCTTGACGCAACAGGAGGGGGGGAATTTCGTTTCGGATGACAGTTATACCGTCACTGAGGATACCGAGATAAAAGAGCCTTCTGTTCCAGAAATTGCTGGGACAATTAAGCGTGGAGAAACTTTTGATTCCTCCCTTAAGCGACAGAACGTTCCAGTCCAACTTCGTCTGACCATCATCGACGCATTACGCAACAAACTTGATTTTAAAAGGATTAAACCCGCAGATAATTATACCCTCCAAATGGATGGTAACGGTCAACTGGCAAGTTTCAGTTATGAATCAGGCCCACTCGACATTCTTACTATTAAAAATTCCGACGAAGGGTACAAGGTCAGCAAAACACCTATCGAACTGGAACGTAAGAAAGTCAAAATTTCCGGAGAAATTTCCAGCTCATTATTTGCTGCCTTTAACGATAAAAATGAGGATATGCGCTTAGTTTATGCTTTTGCTGATATCTTCTCTTCAAGGATTGACTTCAACACCGAGATTCAGCCAGGAGATAGATACTGCTTGGTTGTTGATAAATTTTTTAAAAATCATAAGCTTGTTGGCTACGGCAAGATCGAAGTCGCCCAGTATTATCGGTCAAATGGAACAACTCTTGAAGCATACTTGTCTGAATCAGCCAAAGGCAAAGATGTTTATTTCGATCAAGATGGGGCGGCGGTAGGGGCATCTTTTTTGCGATCACCAGTGCCGGTTGGCAAGATGACGTCAAAATTTACCTATCAACGTAAACACCCAATTTCCGGTAAGATTAAACCTCATTTGGGCATCGATCTTGCCGCGCCTAGTGGCACACCGATCATGGCTGTTGCAGACGGACGTGTGGTCGAGATAGGGAATAACGGTGGTTTTGGTAAGCAAATTGTGATTGCCCATAGCGGTGATTACAAGACCCACTATGGACATCTGTCACGGTTTAAAAGTGGTCTCCGCCGTGGAAGTGTGGTCAGTAAAAAAGATATTATCGGATATGTCGGTTCGACCGGCATATCGACTGGACCACATCTCGACTATCGGATTCAACATCACATGGTTTTTAAAGATCCATTTGCCATGACCTTCAAGGTTCAAATTGCCCTCACCGGCAAGGAGCTCAAGAAATTTAAAGAGCAGCGTCAAGCTTTGGCTCAAATGGCAGATCTAGACTCTTTCACTCCGCACACACAAACAATTAAAGTCAGCAGTCTGACCATCACCAACAAGGAGCATGACATCTCGCTCCTCCTCTAATTGCGAGGGTTGGAAACAGCGCTTCACTCTATGGTACAATTCGATGATACACGGTTCCATGTTGTACTGGTGGAGCCTGAGATACCTCCTAATACCGGTAGTATAGCCCGTCTCTGTGGCGCTACTAATACTACGTTGCATCTTGTTCATCCACTAGGGTTCAGCACTGATGACCGGTATTTAAAACGGGCGGGATTGGACTATTGGCAACATGTCACTATTATCCACTGGCCAAGTTTTGATGCCTTTGTTGAGGCTCACCCTATCAACAGACTATTCCTCCTCAGTAAGAAATCTACCCGCTCCTACACCCAAGCCCAATTTAGAAAAGGTGATTTATTGGTTTTTGGAAAGGAAACACTAGGACTTCCCGAACATTTCTTATCCACATATCCTGAAAGATGCTATACTGTCCCAATGGCAAATGCGAATATCCGTAGTTTGAATTTGGCGATGACAGCAGGAATAGTACTCTACGAAGCCTTACGGCAACAAGAGTATGCATCGGACGAGGATAGAAATCATGGATGACCGCTATGACTGTAACCTACCCCCCAATAAGGATATCAAGATTCTGATTGTTGACGATGATCCCATCGTCCTCTCTGTGATGGAGAGCATTATTGCGGCACATGGATACCCCTTGTCGACCGCTACTGATGGCAAACAAGCTCTGGAAGTGTTGCATAAGGATAAGTTCTCAATTGTCATCACCGACATTAACATGCCAGTGATGAATGGCATGGACCTGCTTAAAAATGTTAAAGCCGAATTTCCCAAAGTCGGCGTCATCATGGTTACTGGCTATAGTGAGGATTATAGCTATATGGATGTTATTAATGCTGGCGCCATTGATTTTATGACTAAACCATTCAATGGACCGGAGCTTGTTGCCAAGTTGCGGAGAGTCATCCGTGAGCAAGCTTTGATTCATGAATTAGAAAAAAGGTCAACAAGTGACGCACTAACCGGCCTCTATAACCGTCGTTATTTCGATATCAAAATTGTTGATGAAATACACCGGGCCATTCGTCAGGAGTATAGCATCTTTTTATCATTTATTGATATTGATCGCTTCAAGGGCTATAATGACACGTTAGGACATCAAGCCGGAGATACTGTGTTGGCAACGCTGGGGCATATTTTAAAGAATTGCGCTCGGCGTGGGGTTGATTGGGCTTTTCGCTACGGAGGAGATGAATTTGCTATTCTCATCTCCCAGACCACCACTGCTCAGGCAATCAAAATTAACGAAAGGATATTGGCCACCTACATGGAGTATGATTATGGTGACACCAGTCTCAGTTGTGGGTTGGGAGAGTTCAGGCGGAACCAGAATTTGACCTGGCAGGACAATATCAACGATTTCATCAAGAGTGTTGACCGGGCTCTCTATGATGCCAAACACGCCGGTCGAGGACGGATTGTTTGGTTTGAGTAGGATTTTCAGTCTACTCGATAATCTGTCGAGGCATTTCCATTGATGACCTGCTCAATTTAGCCGCTGTCCGCCACTACTGCCGGTATTCCTTTTGTCAGATGTGGCACTCGAGATGCGTCTTCACCAATGTTCCGTTGGAGCATCGTGGACACGTTGCGAATACACTTGTTGATTCTGTTGAATCGACACCCTTTATTTCTCTCCCATTGGCACTAAGCGTTGATGTTCAACTATTTTGGTTGTGGAATCAAGCACTGCCAACAATGGTAGAGAGATGGCCAATGTTATCATTGACCTTTTCAGCTTGGTTAGACATGTCCGTGGCAATGGCCGCGCTCTCCTCGGCAAGTGCGACATTACTCTGCGTAACGGCATCAATCTCATTCATTGCCTGACTGATCTGCCCCATCCCGGTGGCCTGCTGGCGGCATGCTAAAGCAATTTCAGAAACCAACCCACCAACTTTACTGGAATTTTCAACTATAGAGGAAAAGGTTTGTGCCGTTGTCTTCGCAATTACTTGTCCTTCTTTGATTTTCTCAACGGTTTCACTAATCAGGTGATTGGTTTCACGAGCTGACTGGGCTGCATTCATCGCCAGATTTCTGACCTCATCTGCGACAACCGCGAACCCGGCTCCTGCCTCACCAGCGCGTGCCGCTTCAACCGCGGCATTAAGCGCAAGCAAGTTGGTCTGAAAAGCTATGGAGTCGATGGTTTTGACGACTATCAGGGTTTTGTCGCTGGCTGTGGCGATACCTTCCATTGCCTGTATCAGCCGATTCATACTTGAGTTTCCATCTGCGATAAGCTGAGAGGTGGATCTGATTAATGAGTCCGCCGTAGTGGCGCTATTGGCGTTGACAGAGGTCATTGATGAAATTTCCTCAAGCGACGCCGATGTTTCTTCGGTGGAGGCGGCCTGAGAGGAAGAGCCATCGGCAATTGCCTGGCTTGCCGATGAAACCTGTTCTGCTAAAGAAAAGAT
>VMSU01000145.1 GCA_013792005.1 Desulfobulbaceae bacterium | reverse complement strand
TATTTTTACTCATGCAACTCATTATCTAGCATGTTTTTATAGTGTTAAAATGAAATCGGAGCAACTGGTATTTTAAATATTTTTGTATTGGTTTTGTGCTAGGTTAGTGGTGTTGAGAGGTATAAATTTTACTCGTTTGGTGCAAGCAGGAAATAAGGACAGCAGTGGCAGGAGGAGAGATCTCGGAACAATAAGTGAGTTGTTGGCCCGATTTGATCCATGATTGGGAAGGTGTCAGGTGGGGAAAGGGAGTTTTTGGGAGTCCAGAGAATGGCGGATCACCTGACAAAGGTTATAGGCAGGTACGGGCTTGGTCAGATAGGCTAGAACTCCGGCCTTGAGCGCATTTTCCTTGGTGATTTGGTCGTTGAATCCGGTGCAGAGGATGATCGGCAATTCTGATCGGATGGCCAGGCAGTTTTTTGCTAAGTCCATGCCAGACATCTTGGGCATGGTCATGTCGGTCAGAAGAAGGTCAAAGGCAGCGGGGTCGGCCAGAAAGAGGGTTAATGCTTCCTGTCCGTTATTGGCAACAGTAACAGTATATCCTGCCAGTTCGAGTATTTCGTGGGCAAATTGACGGACCAGCTGTTCGTCGTCAACCAGGAGAATTCGCTCTGTTCCTCGTGTCAGGGTTTGATCAATGACTGGGGCTGTTACTTCAATGGGGCGTGATTTGGCGGCTGGCAGCCAGATGGTGAAGGTCGCACCTTGGCACTCCTCACTTTCGACTGAAATAGCGCCGTTATGGCTTTGGATAATGCCATGGATCAAAGCGAGGCCAAGGCCTGTGCCGACACCCTTGTCCTTGGTGGTGAAGTATGGGTCGAATATTCGTTCCTTGACCTCTTTTGATATGCCGCATCCTGTGTCGCTGACCGTTAGTCGGACGAATGTCCCCTCTTCAATGCCTAGCCGGCGAGATGCCTTGGCCGTCAATTTTTCCTGATCGAGATAAACCGTTAATTGGCCTCCATCCGGTGTCATGGCGTGATAGGCGTTGGTACACAAATTCATTATAATTTGGTGCATCTGGCCTGGCGCTGCTTTGACAGCGCAGTGGTTAGTGATTTTTAAGCTGAATTCGATGCTGGTGGGGATCGAGGCCCGCAGAAGTTTCATGGCTTCACGGCAGATGCTGGATATATCAACGACCTTTTTTTCATCGCTGCTATGGCGACTGAAGGTCAGAATCTGTTGGACTAAGTCCTTGGCTCGATGGCCAGCCTGCAGAACCTTGTCAAGCTTTCGCTGGGTAGTGGGAAGGTTTATGAGTTCGTTTCTGGCCATTTCTGAATAACCGAGGATACCGGTCAAGATATTGTTGAAATCGTGAGCGATTCCACCGGCCATGGTGCCGATGGCCTCTAGTTTTTGCGAGTGGCGGAGTTGGCTTTCGAGACGGATGCGCTTTGCTTCGCTGTCCAGACGTTCAAGCTCGCTGGATGTCCGGACAGCAGCCAGCTCAAGAAGGAGATGGTACCGATCGGGAGGGGTTAATTTTTGCCGAGACATGAAGGATAAAATGCCGATGGTTTCTTGATCTTTGTTTTTAAGAGGGATGCCGAGATAGCTTTCAGCTTCCAGAACAATCACATGGCGCGCGTTAGGAAATGATCCGCTAAGGTTGTTAGTAATCAGAGTAAGGCCTTTGTCGATTACCTTGGCACAGGGAGTGCCGTGGAGGTCGTAGCGGATATTGCCTAATTGGCGATTGTCAGCGATAAAGGCCATTGTTTCGATAGACTGCCCTGGCTCAAGTCTGCCAATGATCCCATGCTCGGCGCCTAACCATTCGCCAATGCCAGTCAGGATATTGTTGAAGGCCTGATAGCCGGTTGCTTGCGCCATGCCTTTGAGAACGGCCTGAATAATGCGTTCGCTATCTTCTTTATCTTTGAGTATAGCTAGTTCCCGTATAGAGCGATCAACGGCGTGGCCTAATCGTTCGAGTTTGTCCTTGACAATGAAGTCGTGGGCGCCAGCCTTCATGATTTCGACAGCCGCTTCTTCACCCACGGCCCCGGAAACTAAAATGAAGGGAGTGTGAGGGTATTTTTTTACCTGTTCGAGCGCTGCGATCCCGTCAAAGTCGGGCATAGCGTAATCAGAGAGCACGATATCCCAAGATTCTTCATTGAGCGCATTGTTGAGGTCCTGCGGGGTTTCGACTCGCCTGGAGGTGGTTTGATAGCCGAATTTATGTAAGCTTCGGATAATGAGGAGCGCGTCATCGTCATTGTCTTCTATCTGTAATACTTTGAGCATTTTTTTCATGATGATTTCGTGCTTCAAATTTAATGTAATTATTCAGCTGTCATGCATGGTTGCAGTATGATCGGCGAGTGTGCATACAGCTGCTTATCGTTCACTATGTGGTAAGAAACGAGCTGGATAGTGGTTAAAAGTTAATCCCCAGGGGATACTGTAAAATAAAACGTTGCTCCTTCTCCTGCCTTTCCTTCGGCCCAGATTTTTCCTTGGTGGAGGTGAATAATTCGTTGTACCGTTGCCAGGCCGATCCCGTTACCGGGAAATTGGTCTTCTGGGTGAAGGCGTTGGAATGGTGTGAATAATTTGTCGACATAACGCATGTTGAAGCCTGCGCCGTTGTCCCTGATAAAGAATGCGGTCTGGCCGGTGTCATTAATATTAGCAATCCGTCCTAGTTCGATTCTGGCACTGGCAGTTTTTTTCGAGTATTTCCACGCGTTGGCAAGGAGATTGAACAGCGCCGCTCTGATCATTGTTGGATCTGCCATGATCTCAAGATCTTGAACAATATGCCACATTACCATACGATGTGGGGATTCCGCCCGTATTTCTTCACTAATTTCAATCGCCATTTGTGAAAGATTGACTTTGTTTCGTTTAAGTTCAAACCGGGACAGGCGTGAGAGATTCAGAAGGTCGTTTATCAGTGACTCCATCCGTGAGCATCCAGATCTGATTCGGGCGAGAGAGTCATGAGCCTGAGGGGGAAGGGTCGAACCATAATCTTCATAGAGAGCCAGGCTGAACCCATCAATGGCCCTGAGAGGCGCCCGAAGGTCGTGGGAAACTGAATAGGAGAATGAGTCGAGTTCCTGGTTGGCGGCGGTAAGTTGGGCAGTGCGGGCCTCAATTCTTTGTTCAAGATTTTGATTGAGGGATTTCAGTGCGTCTTCGGTTTGACGGCGGCGGATAATTGAACCGATCATGGTGGTGGCGGTGATCAGGATGGCCTCGATCATGTGATCTCGAGGGAGGGTAGGTTCGAGGTAAAGGACTACTACCCCGATGATTTCTCCCGCTACTGTATGGACAGGCAGGCAGTAGTGGCCATGAATGGCCATACCCGGATAGTTCATTTCGTGGCGTGGGTCGTGACAATCTGCAAAAATTATTTTTCCGGATTGGGCGACACGCCCGCAGAGACAGGCGCCGAGAGGCAGCAGAGCACAGGAAGTGATGACCTGGCTGTCGATACCGCGTTGGGCTGCCATGGTCAGGCAGTGGGTGTTCTTGTCGATCAGGAAGAAGGCAGCCTTGGGTTGAACACCGATCCATGAAAGATTGATGAGGTGGCCGATGAAGCGGTCCAGCAGTTCTGGTAGTTCGATGTTGAGCAGGGCAAGTTCCAGGATCATGTTAAGGAACTTGGTGGCCCGTGTTGCTTGGGTCAACAGCGCTTCGGCATGATGCTCCTTACTCAGATTGGAAATGAGCAGGGTGAGTCCCTGCCAGTGTCCTGCTGCGTCGATAATTGGTTGTCCTTTGATAACAGCAGGAATCAGTGAGCCGTTTATATGTTGGATGTGGTGATCGAGGGAGTCAAACTCTTTCTGGTCGGCCAAGGCTTGTGCGATGTCGATGTTGAGGGTTGCCCCTGCATGCCCTTCCAGCACGGTGGCGAGCGGCTGGTTGATCAGTCGGTCGGCATCAAAGCCTGTCATTTCCTTGGCCCTGTGATTGGATGCGGTGCAGATTCCATTGGTGTCGCAGGTCAGGACCCACTCTGTCATGGTGTTAAACAGTGTTTGCCATCGTTGGTGGTATTCACTTATTATTTGGCGTTGTTGGGCCAACTGGTAGCTCACCTCTGTAAGAAACTGCAGGTGTGTGGTCATTTCATCGTCGTGAAAGAGTTCTGGCTGGTAGTCGAAATGGCCGGAGCGAATTGACTTCATTATCAAAGAAGCGTGGTGCTGGAACAGGTGAAGTCGTTTGCGGATCAGCCCAAAGGTCAATAGTATGGTTGCGATGAGGGCGAGGAGGATGAGGCATATTAGTGAGTTGCGCCAAGCTTCTTTCGTGGCAAGCGAGGAAGAGATGGAGTTGATCGTTTCTTCTGCATGGGTCGTGAAGACGGTAGACATTGTGCTGAGCATTTGTTCTTGAGTGCGTATTGAAACTTGATTGTTGACGCTCTGATGATAATTGTTCTGGATGGTTTTTAGAGCCTTGTTGACGGAGGGATCGGAGATTTCGTAAGCAATGTCTTGAAACAGGGCCTCAATCGTTTTCATCTGTGAGGTGGGGGCTTCTTTTTTGGGTGTGTCAACGACCAGCATGGTTTGGAGAAGTTCAAGGTTTTGCTGGATAGTTTCATCAAAGGAAGTGGTTGGGAGGGAGATTCGCTGATTGATCAGGGCAAATAGTTCCTGATTGATCTGGTGATTTTTATGGTATTCATTGACAGAGGAGAGCAAGTTGACATAGGTATCACGGAGTGAGTCAAGCTGCTTTACCAGGCTTGGTAAATAGGATTTTCCTGTCGATGTTTGTTCTCGCCCAAGGGTGTCGATTGTCCATGCCAACTGTTTAAGGGTGAGGAATGTTTTTCGTGCAGTTTCGACAGGGAGGGGGGAAGCTGTAATTGATGATTCCTGGTTTTGGAGTAATTGAAGTTTTTTTATCTCGAGTTGAAGATTGGTAAGGGACGTTCTTACGTGGGTCATTTGGGAGTTGTGCCGGATGCCGGAGATGACCAGAACTCCTGCGCAAAGCGCCAGGATAGCCATGGCAGAAAAGAGAGTAATGAGGCTGCGGCCAAGAGCGCTTTTCATGTGCAGGGTAATTGTTCCGTGTCCGGAAGGGTGAAAAAGAAGCTGGCGCCTACGTTTTCTCGGCCGTGGGACCAGATTTTCCCTTGATAGCGATTGATAATCCGTTGGGCTATAGCGAGGCCGATGCCGTTGCCTGGGAACTGGTCAGGAGAATGAAGCCGTTGGAACAGGGTGAAAAGTTTGTTGGCATAGACCATGTTGAAGCCTGCGCCATTATCTTTAATGAAAAAGACGCGTTCGCCTTCTTGTTCCCGGCTGCCGAATTGGATGATTGCCTTGTCGATGTGGCTGGTGAATTTCCATGCGTTGTTGACAAGGGGTTCCAGCAAGGCTCTCATCAGGCGGGGGTCTGCCTGGATTGATGGCGTTGGCGCAATGACGGTGGCGACTTGCCTTTCCGGATTGTTGTGCTTGAGTTCTGTCAGCACCGACTGGACAATGTCGCTCAGGTTGATGGTGCTTACAGTCAAAGCGCAACGGGATAGGCGTGACAGATCAAGGATGGTATCAATGGTGTCACCTGCTCGGAGACAGAATTCTTGTATCTGGTTGAGATATGCCCGCCCCTGAGTGTCGAGGCGATCGCCATACTTTTCGCGCAGGGCGTGTGAAAACCCTGCAATCCCTTGTAATGGTGTGCGTAAGTCGTGGGACATGGCAGCGATTAGGGTTTCTAATTCGTTGGTTGTGTCGGTAAGTTCTTGGGTTCGATGTTGAACGATTACTTCAAGTGATTCGTTGAATGTGTGCAGTTCGCTTTCAGCTTGTTTGCGTCCTGCTATTTCTTCCTTGAGCCTGACAACTCGGGTGTGAAGGGCATTGCGTGCGGTTTCTGCAGATTTTGCCGAGGCAGAGAGCTGTCGGCCAATGATATGAACTAGAGATGCCCCGACCAGGCTGACAATCAGAATCAGGGCTGTTATGGTATAAATTGTATGGGTTGTCCGAGAGAGCAATTCGTTGCTTCTTTGTTCGGCTTTTTTTAAGGACACCAATATCTTTTGGTCGACCTCGTTTAAGAAGTGGAGAATGTCATTTCTGGTTCGTGCCGCTTCTTTTGATAGGTAATTTGCTGAATTTATGGAGTTTGTAAGCTGTTTGACCGTCTGCAGATATGGTGAGATCATGGCGATGATTGTTTCTGTTTCATCAGAGATGGCGGGGTCGGCTGAAGTTATGGTGGATAAAGTTTGACGAAGGTTCGTAATGGCAGAGGTGAGACTTGTTGATGGTATTGTGGTTTGATCATGGTAGATGAGCTTAGTGGTGTCGTGGTCGTGTGCGGCTTGGTCGACCAGGATTTGGGCGTGGAGGATCTGCTCGCGACAGAATGGGATCAGGGCGGTGATCTGCAGGAGGCCGGTGGCTTGATCTCCTGTTAGCACTTGTTTCATAATGAGCTGGCCAAGGTGGTCCTCAATGGTGGCAAGTTTCTGCAGAAACAGGCGGTTATATGAATCGATATCCATGATATTTTTGCTTATGGTGATTTCGTCATCAAGGAATTGGCCAAGAGCGCTTCGGTAATTGTGAAAAATATTGATTCCTTGGTCCTGACGTAAGAAATTATCGCTGGTACTTGCTTCCATGATCAGGTTGTCAAGATGGCTCAGGATGGTTTTGCTGCGGGTAATGACGTCTTCTGGGGCATGGAGATAGGTGCTGTGGATGGCTTGGGCTTCTGAGTCGAGGGTAAGAAAGGACCTGCCAAGCATGAAGCTCTTGGCCGCCATTGCCACATTATGATTAACCTCGGTTTGAAAAAGTTGCCGCAGGCTTGATACGGTTCCCAGGATTATGGCGAAGGTAATGGCTAGGGCGGCCAAGGAGAGCAGATTCGTGGCGATCAACCGTCCCAGGCTGGAACGGTTTGCCATGACGGTGTAGTTATTGAAAGAGAGTGGCACAGATATAGATATATTTGGTATTGGTTGTAGGTTATTGAACCAGTGTTGTGCCAATCAATACCATGGGTTTGAGCTTCAACCCCAATCGGTAAGCTGTGGTGGCATTGATCATCCGTTGACCGTTTTGGTTCTCGGTAACAGGGATATCGGCAGGACTCTTGCCCTGGATGATGTTCTGCGCCATGGTGCCTGCAACCAGTCCTTGTTCTAGGTTGATCTTGGCCACTCCGCACAGGATCCCGTCTTCTATCTCATTTTTGGAGGCGCCGATGCTTGGCTTGTTCCAAGTTCTAGCTGTCAGGGCCATTGCGGCGCTTTGTTCCATTTTATTGCCGGAATCGTCATTAATCCCTGCCAGATTAAGAACGAGCAGGGCATCATTTTCTTCTTCAAGATTTTTTAGAGTGGCAAGAAGCTCGGAGCTTGAATTAACCGCGGTGAAACTGGTAATCGTGATGCCGTAGTCTTTTTCTTCTCGTTTGAGTTGGGCAAGGTTGGTGGCGTTGGTCGGGGTGTCTCGATAGATAATGGCGATTTTTTTTATTCTTGGGTCAATGAGTTGAGCCAAGCCGATGCTCTGGCGATAGTGTTTTTTTTCAATAATGCCAGTTGTTTGAGTGTTAGGGTAGCCGTACTGGCTGGCACTGTCATTGACTCCACAGAACACGACTGGAGTTGGTGTCTTGCCAAGTAGATAGGGAAGCACGAAGAGTTTTTGGGCAGCGTCGTCGGCGGCGATCACCACATCGGGCTTTAATTCTTGGTAGCGTGTGTATGCGTTTTGTGCATTGCCTGCAGCCAGATCCGGGTGGTTTTTTGCGTCCAGATAATAATAGTGAATGCGTTGTCCGGTGAGTGCATTCTCAATGCCCTGAGCAATCTCGCGCTCTGAGTTGTTCTTGTCGTCATAGCTCATGATGACGAGAACCGAGCTTTGTTTCACTTCGTCAGCGTATGCTAAACTAATTGGAGAGAGGGCGAAAATGGAGCTTGATATCAGTAGGAAGATAGCCCTTGTCATGTGGTTGATTACGATGGTCATGGTCTTCATCTAAAAGATCTTTATGTGATAATCTGTGGGGAGTGTGCTTTCATCGCAGCTAATAGCTCTCCAATTGGTGGATGGCCTCAATGCCATTGATCTTGGGAAGGTTGAGATCGAGAAGCACAATGGCAGGTAGGGGAATGGTGTGGCCGGAATAATTCCCAGTGGTTGACAGATAGTCCAGGGCCTTAGGGCCGTCACGAAGGACTGTCACTGGACTTGAGATATTGTGTGTTTTTAGCGCCCTTAGGGGCAGAAGCACGTTATCGGCGCTATCTTCTCCCTGCAGACTTGATTTGTTCATGTTGGAAATCCTTGTTTGTCAGGGGCTGAGGCTTCATTTGCCATTGACCATCCCACAGGAGATAATGGGGTTTAAATTGTGCTTTGTAACGCATTGAGGCAATTTCTTCAATCCAGTATCCTAAATAGACATAGCGAATCTGATAGGAAAGGGCGTAGTTGATCAGGGTGATGATGTTGAAGGTGCCGAGGCTGCGCTTGGATATGTCAGGATCGAAGTAGAAGTAAACACAGTTGATGGCCTCAGGATAGAGGTCGATAATCGAAACTCCGATCAGGTGATCTTGGTCTCGAAATTCAAGCTCATAAGTAGCGCCCAGGCTGTTGATGAAAAATCCGGCATAATAGTCAAGTCCTGAGCTGGCTTTTCCGGGGAATCTCCTGCGAAGAAATTTGTCGCAGAGCGCGAGTTTTTCGGCAGTGATTTTGAGAGGGGCGATGGTGGCAGTGAGATCTTGGTTTCGGGCCAGGACCCGTTTCTGATTTCTGTTTGGTTTAAATTGTTCGGCCACCAGGCGGATTGGCACACAGGAGCTGCAGTCGGGACAAACCATGGTGTAGAGGTAGTTGCCATTGCGCCGGAACCCAGCATTTAGGAATAAGGACATTGCCCTGTCCGGCATGTGCCCGAAGTGTGCTTGGCGGTAGATAGCTGTGAACGGCAGGCCGTATGGGCAGTCTACCTTAACGTCATGGAACTGTTTGCCTAAGATGCTTCTCACCGATCATCCAAAGTTGAGGGGAAGTGTGTGGTGGAGTTGGGCGATGAAGTTGTCCAGCTCGTTCGGCATGCCATCTTTATGGTCCTCGGGGCAGAGAAGAACGGCCATGTAGAACACGCTGTCCACTTTGAGCGCTCTTTCTGCCTCATAGGAGAAGCTGCCGATTCGTTCCTGTGTTAAAGCCCTGATCTGGGGAGGAAGGCTCACGAGCGCTGCTGTTTCATCCGCAAGGTCGCTAAGTAGAATAGCCTTCTGCCGCATGCGGTCTCGGTACCCTGAGTTGTCTCCTGAGTCATAGAGGAGTTTTTTCGCCTCGTCTTCAAGGCGGCAGATCTCTTTTGCTGTTTTTGTAAGGATTGTTAGGAGACGGTCAGAGTCAGATAGGGTGTCGTGTTGTATTGTCATTAGGGATGTCCCGGGTTCATCCCACTTTGTGGGATAGTTGCCTTAGTCTCTTGTGGGGGATGTGCCTACAGGGCAAGGCCGGTAGAAATCCATCACTTATTTCTTAAAGAAAACTTGACATGGTGATATTAGTGCTGGCATTATTAATTTGATACTCTTTTTATACAATGATCCTGCTTGTGGTCTGTTCTTGGTTGATTTCCGATCTTATTCGGAAATAATGTAACAGATTTAATGAATTGATTGAAGATTTTCTGTTATTGTGCCGAATATTGTTGATAGAACTTTCGGGTGTTGAGATAGCGTATATTGGGTCAGCCTTTCTTGTAGAGAATGACCATCTGTTCCGACGCTGACGTTGGTGTTGATAAATGAAAAGAAAAGTGAAAACTAAGTGGAACTGTTCTGGTTGATGAAGGGCCAGATCTTAGTCTTTGGGGAAAAATACTGAAAATTGCGGGGATTTGTACAGTCTTTTTTACTCACCGAATAGTTTCCTAATTGAGAAAATGTTCCAGGCATGATTTTAATTAGAGTCTTTTTCACCAACAGGCCATGGGAGGCCTTTGGTAATTCCTGGAGACGTATTCTTATGGTTAGTGATGCAGTAGCCCTTGATGATCAGAGGAAGAGCGAGCGGTATCGGGTTGGTGGTAATGCGTATGTATTGCTGAAACAACCACAATACAAGGAACTTGGCAAGATTATCGATATCAGTCAGACCGGTGTCTCTTTTCTCTGTATTAATGAGGGGGAGTGGGATACTGCCCCGTTTGAGATTGATATCTTCATCGGTTTCGAACAAAATAACGCCATTGCCGAGCAGATTGTCCTGAAAAGTCTTCCACTTAAACCTATTGCCTATTGTCGAGACACAGAGGCTAATGGTTATAAGACGGGGATGATGCGTCGATGTGGAGTTGCTTTTGGTGCCTTGACGCCAGCGCAGCAGGCACGTCTTGACCTCTTTATCTTGCGTCATGGATTTGCTAACGCCTGATAGTGTCTTTCCGCTTAGAAGTTCAGCCGTTTATTGCCAGCCATCGTTTGAGTTTTCTGGAGTCTTTAGCCAGAACAGCAATAGCTCCTCCTTTTACTAATATATCGTTGTATTTTTGTTCACTGCTGTTGGCTAACACTGTGAGTTCTGGCTTTTTCTCGCGGAACTCCTTGAGCAGTGTCGCCCCATCGCCTTGCATGTCATTGAGATCAAGATCAAGAATGACTAATTTGATGTCGTGTAAATTGAACGCAGCCAATGCCTCGGCAAAGGTGTGGGTGATGTGGACTGTCAGTTCGTAGCCTTCATCGGTTCTGCGGATGGTCTCCAGCGAGGATTGGGTGTTGCGTGCAATATCATCGACGAGAAGGATGTGGTCGAATTTGGGGGGCTTTCCGTCAGGGGGCATTGTCCCAGTGAGTCGGACCATCTGGCTCTTTGGTGGAATGTGGTGAAGGGATGCGGTGAGTCCTGATATGAATTTATGAATAGCGCTTAACACTGAATGCCTATTATTCTCTTTCTGCGGGTTGCTGGTGTAATCTTGTGAACAAATATCTTGTCATAACCTACTATGCCAAAAAGAGATTGTTGCCTCCAGGGACTTGTCGATTTGTTCAATTGCACCTCTTGATTGTTGATGGGTAGTTAACTTTGTTGTCTGTGATTTAGCAGAGGCTTAAAAATCTTGGAAATTATCCTCGCCTTCATCCATGGGGATAATCGATTCTGGAGATGGTTTTTTTGGGGTGTGGGCAATTGCCTTTGTCGGGGAAGGTCTAGTAGCAGGAGGAGGAGATACGGGTTTTGGTTTTGGCCGATGGAGTGGAACGGCGGCTATTTTTGCAGGTGACGAGGGCATCTTTTTACTGGTGCCGATGACCTGCTCCAAACGTGAGATGACGAGTTCTAAGTTGCTGGCCTGACTGTGCATCTCTTCGCTTAAGGCTGCCGATTCTTCGGCATTGGCTGCGGCATTTTGCACTGCCGTGTCCATGAGGGTGATAGCCTTGTTGATCTGCTCAATGCCTTGGGCTTGTTGGTGTGACGAGGTGGCAATGCCGCCGATGAGGGAGTTGACTTTGATGACGTTGTCGGCAACCTGGGAGAAGGCGGTATGAGTTTTGTCCACTAACCCCGAGCCTTCATTTACTTTAGAGACTGTGCCCTCGATCAACTGAGCTGTATTCTTTGCTGCCTCAGCGGCGCGCATCGCAAGATTACGCACCTCATCGGCAACTACCGCAAATCCGGCTCCCGCTTCACCGGCCCTGGCGGCCTCCACAGCGGCGTTGAGGGCGAGCAGGTTGGTTTGGAAGGCAATTTCGTCAATGGTTTTAATGATTTTTGAGGTCTCTTGACTGGCACGGGATATCTCCTGCATCGCCGAGATGACCTCTGTCATTGATTGGTTGGCCTGGTTTACTCCTTGGTTGGCGGTGTTGATCAGTGATTCAACAGCAGTGGTGTTATCCGCATTTTGCCTGGTGATCGAGGACATCTCCTCTAAAGAAGAAGATGTTTGTTCCAAGGCTGCTGCCTGCGTTGAGGTGCCCTCTGCCAAGCTTTGACTGGTTATGGCGATTTGGGTAGCTCCTGAAGCAACCTTTTGCGATGACTCGTCAATCTCTTCCATTGCCTGGTAGAGGGGATTGATGCTGTTCCTGACGACGAAGAAAAGAGCAACTGCCGTCAACAGTCCTCCTATCAGGATGGCAGCGCCGGTAATGCGCTTGTTCTCGTTGTGTTGGGTTGAGAGTTTTTGTGTGGTGTAACTAAATTTAAGCCTCCCGACCAGGTTGTCACCGTCCTTAAGTTCCCGTTCAACGAGAACTGATTTGGATGTAGGTGGTTGTTCTTTGCTGTTGCTGGTAAGGGCAACACCCTTGGCATCTTGGAAGACAACCCACTCGATATCTGTATCCTTGACAGCTTCCTGGACAAAAATGTCGAGCGAGGGGTAGTCATAGTTGACTATATACGGGACGCTGATCTTTTCGAAGAGGGAAACCAGGGACAGCATCTTCGATTCCATGGCCTTCAGCATCAAGGAGTCGCTACGCATCATCATGAAGCCGCCCAGGCTCAAGAGCAGGAGTGCAGTCATGGTGATAGTTGACAGGAGGATCTTGGCTCGCAAGGTGGTGGGCGTCATTTTTGGCATAGTCTTTCTCTTGATAGTGTGGCGCTGAGGAAATTTGCGGTGCAGATCACAGTCTGATCTTCCTGAGATCTGCATCCTCATTTAAACAGTGGACTGGTGGTTATTACTTGCCGATATACTTCTGGCCCTCGCCTCTGATGAAGTCGAGTAGAGTCTTGACGCCACCAGAGGGTTCGCCCTTGGTAATGATGGTTATTGGTCGACCGACTTCAGGTATCTCTGGAGCGTTGATGGTATCGTCGACCACTGACATTGGGCCAAGGCAGACCGCTCCTGAAGTGGCAATGACTTTTTCCTTAAGGTCTGGGGCGGTGGTTCCCTCAACTGCCTCCTTGGTGTAGTCGGCTCCTGCCAGGATCTGTTTCTGAAACACGGCTTGGGTGCCGGGGATCTTGCTGCCCAGGAGGATGACTATCGGTTTGTCTGGTCCTCCGACTTCTTTCCAGTTTTTGGTCTTGCCGGTGAATATGGCTGTTAATTGTTCCTTGGTGAGACTTGTAACTGTTACGTCCTTGTTGGTCAGGACTTTGATCACATCCTTGCCGATGACTCTGGACTTGTATGCGCCCTTGTCCGGCATGGCATAGCCCTCTTTGTCCATCATCGACATCCAGTCCTGAAAGGTGAGGCCGCCGGCAGCAGCATCAATGGCGCCGTTGTCGAGTTCCTTGAGGGCTTGAGACGGACCGTTGGAGATGATTTTTATTGAAACTCCGGTGGCTGCCTTGAGAGGGTCTTGGATTTTGTTGAAGACGTTTTCGGTTGGGGCAGCGCCTGCGCCGATCTTGATCTCCTCTGCCATGGCTGTGGTCGCGATTCCAGTAGCAAGAATCATGGTCAAGGCAACTTTAAGTGAACCTGCAATCCATCTTTTTGACATAATTGGCTCCTTTTAATTGAGTTCTGGTTTTCACCTGAGGGGATTTTGAGTTTGCCCTTGGTGACGCTTGGTGGGTGTGAAGTTTTATTACTCCAAAGTAGGGGGTGGAAGTCTCTTGCCCGATATTTTTTCATGAACTCAAGTATAGCAATTTTTGTTTATGATGTGTTAGGAAATAATTTTTCCTCCCACCCTAAAAAAATAAGAAAAGTGAGGGAGTGAGCTTGGGCCATATCTATAAAATGCTGGAAAAATGTGACTATATTTGGTTAATAGTGTTGACGATATGAGTTGTAAGAATATGTGTCGATTGTATGATGGTTTTATGTTTCATGGGCGCGTTGATGTCTGGTCTTGCGGGCATTTTTCAGCGTTCGTAACTGCTCAGGTTAGCGGTTTACGGTTGACAGTTGACGGTGAATGATACTGCCAATGGCTGAGCCCACTCTGACACTGACATCATGCATTATCCGATGATTAATGACTAACCATGATTCTTGTAACCGTAAACCGATAACTGATTACCGCTAACCTGAGCAGTTACCAGCGTTCAATGTTTGCGCATTTCTAAATGATAATTAAGGTTTTTAAATGAGAAAAATTGTATTGTCGTGTGGTGTAGTTGGCATGATAGGATTGGTTTGGCTGGCGGAGTCGAGGGGCGGTTACGATCTCAATTCCAGGGATCTGGTCTACAATCCAGCAACCAGGGTCTATCAACATCAGTCGCAGGGGCAATTCGCCAATCAGTCCCTCGAACAGAAACTATTGACTATTCTGTTTATCAATCGTCACCAAGATCAGTTGGCTTCCCTTGAGTCGCCATGACCTCATGCTTTGGCTATGAAACTTACTAACGTTGGTATTGAGAATATCCGTCATCCCATTCATGTGTTGGAGAAGTCGGGGGGGCATCAGCAGACCGTGGCCAGCATTCGGATGCAGGCCAATATGCCTCGTCAGCATCGGGGGACTTGTTTGTCCACTTTCATGTCCATCTTGAGTGTCTATCAGGATGATATCCGTACTGAAATATTTCCTCGTTTGCTGACGGACTTGAGAAACGAACTTCAGGCGGATTCCGCTTCTATCGAAATGACTTTTCCATATTTTATTGAGAAGAGGGCGCCAGTCACTGGTACTCCATCCCTTATGGAGTATACGTGTGTTTTTGCGTGTGGCGTGGGCGGGTGTGCCGACTTGCAGGTGTCGATTTTAGTGCCAAGCACTACTCTCTGTCCCTGCTCCAAGGAGATCAGCCGGTTTGGCGCTCATAATCAGCGGGCTGAAATCGACTTTGCAGTAAAGTTCATTAATTTTATTTGGATTGAGGATCTAATCGCTTTGGTTGAGTCGGCTGCGTCGTGTGAAGTTTACAGTCTGCTCAAACGACCGGATGAGAAGTATGTCACGGAAAAGGCGTATGAGAACCCTATGTTTGTTGAGGACGTAGTGCGAAAGATTGCGGTTCTGGCCCGACAGCACCCTGATATTGGTTGGTTTTCGGTTGGGGTGGAGAGTTTTGAGTCGATCCACAAGCACAGCGCCTATGCCTATACCGACAGTGCCACCATGTAAGTCCTTGTGGTGGAAATACCCTTGTTTAGAAATCTTCCCCACTAAAATATTGTTCAAAACCAGTCCTGATCGTTTCTGTATTCACTGTTCGAAGCGGCGGGATTGTCGCTAAAACTGTGGTCTTGCCATAGCGCTCGATAGCCAGACGGCTGATCTCATCTGGCGATCCATTCATTACAACCCCCACTACCGCTATATTCTTGGACCGCAGCGCTGTTAGCGATAGCAGTGTGTGGTTGATGGTGCCTAGTCGAGTGCTGGCCACCAGCAGGACCGGGAGCCCCCAGGACTTGATGATATCGATCAACAGGTTGTCATCGTTGACCGGGACCATCACTCCGCCAGCGCCTTCGATGATCAGCCGTCCTGTAATTGGCGGCAGTTCGAGTTTTTTTGTATCAATAGTAATGCCGTCGATGGCGGCAGAGGCATGAGGAGAAACCGGTGTTCTCAGGCGATAAGCCTCTGGGAGAATAAGGTGCTCGGGAAGGCCGCTTAAGATCCGGACCATTTCGGTATCGGTCGGCTCATCTAACCCGCTTTGAATCGGTTTCCAATATGTGGCTTTTAGCCCAGTTGCCAGCATTGAGGCAATAATCGTCTTACCGACGTTGGTGTCTGTGCCTGATACTAGGAATTGAGGGGGGAGGAGTTCGTCAATTCTCATGTCTGAACCATTAAGGTGTTGATTTGGTAGGTTACGGTAACTGAATGTCGGGATTGTTCCTGCCAGCCGTTGATCAGTCGAGCCATTTGACCTCTGGTGAGACTGTAGGAATTGGTAGGGGTATTGGTTCCGGTATTTTTTAGAGATCGAAAAAAGTCGTGAACTGTCGGGTAGGAGATCTGGAGCATTTCTTCTCGCAGTGAATTTTGCTGGCCCAGCAATCTCAGACTCGTCTGGATCTGTTGGGTGTTGGGCAGGGGATTGGCAGTGCAGTGCAGGCCCAGGGTGTTTGCTGCCTGACGCCATTCTGGAAAGGATTGTTCTCCTAAGTAGGAGCACAGGAGGATGCCGCCGGGGAGGAGGGCGGAGCACAGTCGGTGCAGGCTTCCGGGGAGGTCATGAAACCATTGCAGGGTCAGGCATGAAATGATCAATGCATAGTGGTGGCGAGTGTCAATAGTCTCGGCATCGCATATCTGCCATTCGACACGGAGAGGATTGCTGGCGATTAACGGGGCCATGGTTGCGCGGTTTGCTGCGATCATGCCCGGGGCCAGGTCAATGAGAGTTAAGTGTCGATCTGCCAACAAGGTGGCGAGCTTTTTAGAAACAGCCCCAGTCCCGCAGCCTATTTCCAGTACCGGCCCGTCAGGTATCTGGGTTTTGATCTCGTTTAAACGATTGAGCAGGGAGTGCGCGGCACGCTGCTGCAGCGCGGCATGGTGGTCGTAGTGGGGCGCCGAGGCCGTGAAGCCGGCGGCTATTTTATTTTTCAGTCCTTCGGGAGAGAGCGTCATGATTCGGGGTAGCCAAAGATGATGGTCGAGCAGATAAGCGCAGACTTTGTTAAATTGACACTTTGGAGACAAATGGATTGTTGAGTTTGTTTACTTAGTTGAGAAATCGTCTCTTTGTCTTGCGCTGGAATAACGGAAAATAGCATTTTTGCTCATTAGGCACACCATATGTGTGGCCTTATTTGTAAAAACACCCTGCGCCTCGGAGTCTCTCTTCACTCGCTTACCTGTATAGTATATCGGCCCTTTCGGAGTCTCGCTGGCTCGCTTACCTGCTCAGCCAGCGGCTTCTTTTCTTGCGAGTTCATCAAAGGTGGCTGGTGACCCTTCCGCGAAAGGGGGAGATTGACAAGATGTCATTCGCCACTATGGGTTATGTGGCGATAAAAATCAACAATCAGATTGAGGCAAAGGCTGGGTTGGTTGAATGGGAGTCCATGCCCTGCGCCGTCGATTATCCTTAATTGGCTTTTTTTCGGCAAGACGGCTAACTCTTCAGCCCTGAGCGGAGAGATAATCCTGTCGTCCCGGCCATGGATTAGCAGGGTTGGCGGCCACCGCTGGCAGTAAGATTTTTCCAGCCGACTTTCATTTAAGACCTGTAAGTCGGATGTCAAGAGAGCGGTGTTGATGGTTTTGACATGGATGAGCGACTCGGTGAATTCACAGTCTCGATGAAAATCTCGGATCAATTGTTCTGGCTCTGTGGCAAGTCGTGAGAGCATTCGTTGGACGTGCCGTTTGGTGAAGCGGCCATCAGCAACGGTGTCGCCATGGAAGTGAGCGAAGCCGCTGATGATAACTACCATGTCAGCCATGTGGATCAAGTCTTGCGGGACGAGATGAATGCCCAGCGAGTGGCAGATCAGGATGGAATCTGGTTGGATGTCGGAGTTGTTAAGCAAGACCGACGTGTCCCAATATCCTCGGTTGCCGAGAATGGCAGGGGCGTCCAGTAAATCGAGCCATCCGTTCCAACAGGAACTGGAAAACCCCCAGCCATGCTGGAAAACGAATCTCATCAGGGGTGCGCCGTGAGGTAGGTCTTGATGGCTCGGAGCAATGTGTCTATCTGATCTTTTGTATGGTGACACGAGAGGGCGAGGCGGATTCTAGCGCTGCCTTGTTCAACCGTGGGGGGGCGAATGGCTGTTGCCAGGATAGCGCATTGGCTGAGCAGCCATTGTGACATGGAGACAGCTTTCTGGTCATTGCCAATAATCATTGGTACGATTTGAGTTGTCGAGTCCCCGGTGAATAGTTTAAGGGCGTGAAGTCCGTTGCGTAGGTATTGGGCTAGGTTCTGGAGATAGTCACGTTCGCTGTCCATGGTTGGGACCAGAGTAAGTGCGGCATCAATCGCCCCAAGGACTGGCGGCGGCAAGGCCGTGGAATAGATAAACCCGGTACAGTAATTGATTAAATACTCCCGTATTTCAGCAGAGCATACGACATAGGCCCCATAGGAGCCCAGACCTTTGCCAAAAGTTCCCATGATAATATCAATATCCTTGCCGCAGGCCAAACCCATTCCCTGGTAGCCTAAGACGCCGGTGGCATGAGCTTCGTCCACCATCACCAGGGCTCCGTATCGTTGACTGATGGTGATCAGGGTGTCAAGGTCGCAACGATCGCCATCCATGCTGTACACCGATTCGGTGATGATGAGAATTCGGTCCGTGGTGTGGGCGTGTCGGCCCAGCAATTCTTCTAAGTGCGAGAGATCGTTGTGGCGGAAGCGGAGAAGTCTGGCTCGGCTCAGTAGGACTCCCTGGATGATACTGTTGTGGCAGAGGCGATCAGCAAGGATCAGCGATTTTCGGTTGGCAAGTGCCGGGATGAGGGAGACGTTAGCCTGAAAACCAGAATTCATGATCAGCGCGGCCTCTTTTTCTTTGAGGGAGGCCAGGTGGGTCTCGATTCCTGCCACGGTGGGGGCAGTGCCGCAGACCAAACGTGATGCGGTTGAGCCGGTTCCGTGGGCGTGGATAAATCGTGCGGACCCTTCAACCAGGGCAGGGTGGCGGGCCAGACCAAGGTAATCGTTTGAACTGAAATTGATTACGGTCTGGCCGTTGACCTTGGCCATGCCTCCATCAAGGGGGGTTACTTCTTGTAATTCCCTGAGTTGGTGCGTCTGACGACGTCGATGGAGGGCGGTCTTGATGAAAGTGGAGCTGCTTTTTGGAGTCACAAGGGGTGAGCCGGTTCCGGTTAAATGCCGTTCAGCCGACTGCAACGGGCTCTTTCTTTGCCTTTTTGCCACTTGCTTTCTTGGTCGCCAGTTTTGTTTTGGCAGCGCTTTTTTCTTTTTTTGCGGCAATGGACTTCATGAGGTTTTCTGGGATACCCCGATCTTTGCCTGCTTTTTTGCGTGCGGTTGACAATGCCTTGGCACAGAGGGGTTGACGCAATTTTAAGCCATATTTTTTCCGGTACTCACGTCCGTTAAGGCCGTGGGAGGCGAGATGTTTTGGGGACAACATTTTGAACTCTTGACCACACTCCAGGCAAATGATCTTGTTCTTCTGTATTGATTTTTCTGGGGTGATGTCTGGAGCTGTTGATTCGCTTGTTAACTCTTCGCCGGGAGCTGACTGTTCATTGATCTGCAGGTTCATCAAAGTTTTGTAGGTAATCTGCAAGGCCGATGAGATCTCTTCTTGGGTCATGCTTTTTGATGCGCTTTGGGCTTGTACAATATCTGCCGCCATTTCTACTAGTGTTTTTCCCATGTCTGTATCCTCCTTTATCTTGATTTTCGTTAAGGTTACTATAGTGAGGGGTAATTTTCTATTATCCAATAAATAGAATGAATGAATAAAGTTTTTAGCTAAAACATTTATGGAGAAAAATCAATCAATAAGATTATTATTTTGTTGTTTGATTCTGATAGTATAGTTTGGATGAGGAAGAAGAAGTGGTGGATGGTCCTTTGTCAAAAGTAAAATATCGTGATTTTGTTTGGTGTCTGAAGGCGGATATTATTTTTATCCGATTCGTATTAATATGGTACTTGAGATGTAATTATACACTGGAAAATACTGATCGGTATCAGTATAGGATTAAGGCCATTTGTTGAGAGAATTGGCAGGGCATACCATTAGAAACATATGCTTTTGGTCTTGCTAGGATTAATTTTGACAGCTATATAATAAACTTTGATATTTTCCTGGTGTTGGTAGTTTTTTTAGTCATTAGAATAGTCATTTATTTAATCATAGGGTATTAGTTGATTAACTGAAATAGATTTGGGAATGACTCGGTTGGTGTTTGTTATCTGCTTAGTCATATTAAAAAAATCAAAAGAGATTTAAGGGGGTGCCTGATGCGGTTGGTTAACTCGCGATTATTGGTTTTTTCAACACTTACTGCATTTCTTTGGTCATCGATAAGCTTTGGAGGAGAAACACTTACTATGAAACCTGTTCATGATAAATCTGCAACTGATGCCGGAGGGAAAGAAAAAGTTGCCGGTCGCAAGGCGAATCGGCTTATTGGCGAGTCCAGCCCATACTTACTGCAGCACGCCTATAACCCGGTTGACTGGAATCCCTGGGATGATGAGGCTATTGCCAGGGCTCGGCGAGAGAATAAGCCCATTTTTCTTTCTATAGGCTACTCGACGTGTCACTGGTGTCATGTTATGGAGCGGGAGTCTTTTGAGGATCCGGCGATAGCAGCTATTTTGAATCAATACTTTGTCTGCATTAAGGTGGATAGGGAGGAGAGGCCAGATCTTGATCAGGTATATATGGCAGTGACTCTGGCAATGACCGGGAGTGGCGGTTGGCCGATGTCGGTTTTTTTGACCCCTGAGCTTAAGCCGTTTTTTGCTGGTACCTATTTTCCTCCTCAGAGCGCTTTTGGTCGTCCAGGATTTGCGGACCTTCTGCAAAAAATTCATCTTTCTTGGGAAAAGGATCATGAAATGATTGTAAAGAAGTCAGACGAATTGCTTCAGCATCTTGTCGAGTCCCAGGCGAGTTCCGATGAGAAGAAGTTGGTTGTGGAGGCGACATCCGCAGCCGCTGCAGAGCAGCTGACCCGTGGGTATGATGCACAGAACGGAGGCTTTGGGAATGCCCCTAAGTTTCCGCGGCCAGCAGGACTCGCCTTTTTGCTTCGATACGGGCAGCGAACCGGGGATTCTCGTGTTCTTGATATGGTGTTCGTTACTCTTAGAAAGATGGCTGCTGGTGGGTTGTGGGATCAGCTTGGAGGTGGGTTTCATCGTTACTCAGTGGATGCGGGGTGGCGGGTCCCTCATTTTGAAAAGATGCTTTACGATCAGGCCCAACTTGCCACATTATATCTTGAAGCGGCTCAACTTTCCCGTGATCCCTTGTTCAAGGAGGTCGCGGCAAAGACACTCGATTATGTTCTGGCCTCCATGCGGGATGAGGCAGGAGGGTTCTATTCAGCAGAAGATGCGGACAGCCCGAAACCAGACAACCCGAAAGAGCAGCAGGAGGGCGCCTATTACGTGTGGACTGCTGCGGAACTTAACTCTTTCTTGACTGAAGAAGAGGGGGCCATGGTGAGGTATCGCTATGGAATTGTTGCAGATGGAAACGTTGCTGATGATCCTCATGGAGAACTTCGCGGGAAAAATATTCTCTATCTAGCCCATGATTTTATCGAAACTGCGAAGCATTTTTCAGTCGATGAAAACCATGTCAGGACGGTCTTGATTCGTGCCGAAAAAAAGATGCTTACCGAACGTGGCAAGAGACCACGACCTCATCTGGATGATAAAGTCCTGGCCAGTTGGAATGGCTTGATGATTAGCGCGCTGGCCAAGGGGGCATTGGTTCTTGGGCAGGAGCGATATCTCCATGCCGCTGAGCGGGCGGGGAAATTTATTCGTACGACTTTGATTGATTCGGGAAAAAATGCGAAGGACACTTCATCCCTACGGGTGTGGCGCCGTTATCGCAACGGGACGGCGGGAATTTCAGGACACCTCGATGATTACGCATTTACCATCCAAGGGTTTTTGGATCTTTACGAGGCATCATCTGATTGGCATTGGCTCGAATTGGCACTTGCACTTACAGAGGTTCAAAACAGCTTATTCAAGGATGATAAGAAGGGTGGATTTTTCGAGACAACAGGTAAGGATCAGACGGTTATTATGCGGATGAAAAGTGACTATGACGGGGCTGAGCCAGCGGGTAACTCTGTGTCAGCCATGAATTTTGCGCGGTTGGGAAGGATTTTTGGAGATAAAATCTTGCTTGAACAGGCGGATCAGACCATGAATTTCTTTGCTGGTAAGCTCCACCAGTCCCCAGGGGCTTTGCCTCAAATGCTGTCAGCTGGTGAGTTTTTGCGAAGAAAGCCGATGCAGATTGTTATCGCTGGCGATAGGGGAGCAGGTGATACCAAGGCTATGCTTCAGGTCGTGGCCGAGTTCTTTCTCCCCAACAAGGTGGTGTTGTTTAACGATGGAACGCCAATGCCAGAAAGCTTGGCTGGCAAGTTGTCGTCACTTGCGTATATGGTTAAACAGAGTGATAAGGCAACGGCCTATGTCTGTGAAAATTTCGCGTGTCAACAGCCAATCACAGAGGTAGAGACATTGCGGACCATGTTAGGGCAATAACAAATTGACTTTTGAGCTGATGGAGATTACAAAAGCATTGATAAGAAAAATGGGTGCTATCTTCGCAGGGCAACCCGATGATGGGGTAGAGATTGTAGGTGTTGGGAGAAATCTGACACCGCGCATTTTCGGGTTGAGCAAGGCACGTTGTGATTAATTAACACACGGGAATCTGTCCGGACAAAGTTTTTTTACCGGGAGATGTGTCCAGTGTATCTGGGTTGGGATATGAAAGAAAAAAAAGGCTCACGATATGCCGAGGCCGGCGTAGATATTGATAAGGCAAATTCCTTTATTGATCGCATTAAGCCATTGGTATCAGCGACATTTCAACGAGGAGTGTTGACCGACATTGGTGGCTTTGGTGGTTTGTTTGCTTTGGGTGGTTCCCGCTATAAAGATCCGGTGTTGGTCGCTTCTACCGATGGGGTCGGTACTAAGTTAAAAATTGCCGAGTTGTGCAATAAGCATGACACAATTGGAATTGATTTAGTGGCGATGTGCGTCAACGATGTTGTTGTGTCTGGGGCTAGGCCTTTGTTTTTCCTTGATTATTTTGCCGTGGGAAAACTTGACGTCGATCAGGCGACAGACGTGGTCAGGGGGATTGCCAAGGGTTGCGAGTTGTCCAAGTGCTCTTTGATTGGTGGTGAAACAGCAGAGATGCCGGGACATTATACCCCAGGTTCCTATGACCTGGCAGGTTTTACGGTCGGAATTGCTGAGCGAAATGAACTTATCGACGGCTCGGAGATCAAGGTGGGGGACAAGCTGATTGGCCTGGCCTCAAGCGGTATTCATAGCAACGGGTACTCTCTGGTTCGCAAGATCTGCTTTGAGGAGCTGGGGCTATCGGTTAATGATCAGATTCCGGAATTGGGATCTACTCTTGGTGAGGCATTGTTGACACCGACACGGATTTATACTGAGACCGTGCTGAATGTCATCAAAAATTACCAGGTTCGAGGTGTGGTGCATATCACCGGTGGCGGCTTTACCGATAATGTGCCTAGGGTATTACCTGAGGGGAGCAAGGCGGTCATAGCTGGCGACTCCTGGCCCAGACAACCAATTTTTGAATTCTTGCAACAACAGGGAGATCTCACCCCTGATGAGATGTATCGGACTTTTAACTGCGGTATTGGTATGATCCTTATCGTTACTGCCAAGGATGAGGAAGACTGCATGCGGCAGTTGGCTGCCTTGGGGGAAACGCCCTATGTGATTGGCGAGATAGCTGTTCGTACAAGGAAGGAAGAGGAGCAGGTTGAAATTATCTGATTGATGCTTGTAGTCCGAGGAGTTTTGCCCTCTTGCTGGTTGTTATATCCCCTTGTTGTTCCTTTTTTGACCTGTCGATTTCAGGCGTGTCGTATTTTAAGATGTATCGCGGGACCTTTGCTGATTCCGTGATGCGTCTCACGCTTAATCCGTGGCATGGTCTCATTCCCCTCCGCAATCGTCCCCCCCCCCTTTGATTTTGTAAATCGCGTGAACAAGGCATGGTAAGATGATGGCGATATTTTCTTCTGCCGCCTTTGTGCTTCCGGGGAGATTGGTAATTAGCGTCTGTCCGCGCACCCCGCTTCTCCCCCGTGATAACATGGCCCGTGGTGTTATCTTGAAGCTCTCCATGCGCATGGCTTCACTGATACCAGGGATTTCGATATCCAGGACCGCCATGGTCGCCTCTGGTGTACGGTCACGTGGACTTACCCCGGTGCCGCCGGTGGTGACAACTAGGTCAAGTTTTAGTCTATCACTCCAGTCAATCAAGACCTCTTTGATCAGTGACTCCTCATCGGCGATAATCTGATATGCTGTTACAAGGAACCCTTCCTTGGTCAAGATGTTCTGTAATGACTGTCCACTTTCGTCTTTTCTCAATCCTGCAGCACCTTTGTCGCTCAGGGTAAGAATCCCGCATTGGTAGCTATGGGTGGGGAGTGGGGTCAGTTCAGGCACCTGTGACTCCTCGCCCTTTTATGCCGCTTCCTTGGTGGCGGCGATAATCGTATGTGTGAGGTGGGCTGGAACTTCCTGGTAGTGAGAGAAATCAGTGAAGAAAAGCCCGCGTCCTCCGGTTATGGCGGTTAGGGTCGGGGCGTATTCCAGGATTTCGGCCATTGGGGCCTGGGCTTTAATGACTTCCAGTTTGCTTTCTGAATCCATGCCCATGACCTTGCCGCGGCGGCTGTTAAGGTCGCCAATGACATCACCGACGCACTCCTTGGGCACTTGGATCGTTAAATTTGAGATCGGTTCCAGGAGTATCGGAGTTGCCTCCATCACCCCTTTCTTGAAGGCCATCGAGCCGGATATCTTGAACGCCATCTCAGAAGAATCGACGTTGTGGAATGATCCGTCGACCAGGCCGACCTTGAGGTCGACCACCGGGTAACCAGCCAAAACACCGTTTGCCATCGCCTCCTGCACACCTTTGTCAACAGCCGGGATATACTGTTTGGGGATGACTCCGCCAACAATTCGATCTTCAAAGAGATAGCCTTCACCTCTGGGCATGGGTTCGATCTCCAGCCAGTTGTCGGCGTATTGGCCCCTGCCTCCCGACTGTTTCTTGTGTTTGTACTGGACTCGGGCTTTGCCTTTGATGGTCTCGCGGTACGGTACCTTAGGCGGCTGTAACTCCATCTCCACCCCGTACTTGCGTTTGATTTTCTCACCAAGAATCTTGAGATGGATCTGGCCAACACCGGATAGGAGGATCTCGTTGGTTTGGGGTTCGCGGGTCAGTCTCAAGGTTGGATCTTCTTCCAGCATTTTGGTGATAGAAGAAAAGAGTTTATCCTCACTATCTTTTTTGCTGGTTGTAACCGCATAGGAAACCACTGGGCTGAGTGGTGATTTTACGGGATAGACGATCGGGTTGGCTTCGTCGCAGAGGGTGTGGCCGGTGGTGGTCTCTTTGAGCTTGGCTACGGCCACAATCATCCCAGGTGAAGCGCTGGCGGTGGGCTGGTTGCCCTTTCCCTCAAGGAGGAGAAGCTGGCCGAATTTCTCAGGAGTTTCTTTGCTGGCGTTGTAAAATGAGTCGTTTGACAGGGTCCCTGAAATTACCCTCATTATTGAGAGTCTGCCCGCGTACGGATCGGCCATGGTCTTGAAGACAATGGCCGAAAACGACTCAGAGGGTGATGGTTGTCTTTCGCTGGATTTGTTGGTCTTGGGGTTGATGCCAATAGCGGCTGGGCGATCCAGCGGCGAGGGTAGGATGTCAATGATGGCGTTGAGCAGGGGCTCTGTGCCATAGTTGTTTAGCGCGGAGCCTACGACGATTGGATAGAGCTTGGCTGATTTGACCGCTTGGATGAGTCCTTGCTGGAGGTCATCGTCGAGCAATACTCCTTCTTCGAGGAATTTTTCAATGAGTGCGTCATCGGTTTCGGCGACCATCTCCATGAGTTGTTCCCGGTAGGAGGCTACATCGGCCTGCATATCTTTTGGGATCAGACCCTTTTTTACTTTGCCGGTTGTGCCATCAAAGAGATAGGCCTCTTGGGTCAGGATGTCGACTACGCCCTTGAAGTTGGCTTCTGCTCCAATGGGAAGGTGGAGTACGGCAGTTTTCATCGGCAGGGAGTCATTGATCTCGCCAATGGTTTTTTTGAAGTCGGCCCGTTCCCTGTCCATTTTATTGATGAAGATCAACCCTGGGAGTTGATTTTCTTGTATTAAATTGACAAATTTTTCTGTTTGGTGTTTGACTCCCAGCACTGCGCCGATTATGAAGATGGCAGAATCCACCACCTGGGCTGTGGAATAGGTGTCGTTTAGAAAATTATCGTCGCCTGGAGTGTCAGTCAGGAAAACAGTGTGCTTTGCCCACTCGAAGTGATTGAAGGCGGCGCTGATGGTGAGGTTGTGCTGGATCTCTTCCTGTTCGAAGTCCATACACGAGGTCCCTTCGTCTACCTTGCCAAGACGGTTAATTTTGCCGGAGGTGAACAGTAAGGCTTCTGCCAGCGAAGTTTTTCCGCATTTGCTGTGCCCGAACAAACCAATATTCCTTATTGTTTGACTCTCTTTCATGGTATCTCCGCTGGGTAAGTAGGGTGTTTGAATGGAATTGTTACGATATCTGGCTCCTGCGGTTGCAATGTCTTTGAAATCTATGGCTAATATAAAGAAGGTGACATTGTCAACAGGATATTCTCTGCCTCCCTAATTGCTGAGGCTATTTGTTTCTTTTGTTAATCATTAATTTTTAACGTAAAGACAATATGTTGCTAATGTTTTATGTGATAGTTTTTGAATGTTTTTTTTGAGCGAAACGGGAATTTGATCAAGAAAATTAAAATTCCCGGACTGGACTTTTTTTGAAATTATCCACGGACTGGCATCAGACATGTCTCCCACAGAACCAGCATGCTTGCAGGGTGGTCCAGGAATGACGATTTTTGGTTCGGTATACATTAATGCTGCTTGCCCTCTTTAAGGATTTGGAAGTCTCAATGGTATGTCTTGAAACTCTCCCCCTGATTTGTCGGATACGCTAATGCAAAAGGCGTCTTCCAATACTGGGACGATAGCCCGGTCGGCTGGTCTGGTCAGCGTGGCGGTGATGTGCAGCCGGGTTCTTGGTCTGGTGCGCGAACAGGTCATGGCCGCCTTGTTTGGTGCGGGAAAGGAATATGACGCCTTTGTTGTCGCTTTCCGTATTCCCAACCTGCTGCGGGATCTCTTTGCGGAAGGTGCGTTATCTTCAGCCTTTGTCGCTGTGTTTACTGATTATGATAGCACTAAGGGGGCGGAAGAGACCTGGCGCTTGGCCAACAATGTCTTTTCAGGTATTGCTGTGATCCTCAGTCTTGTTACCCTCCTGGGAATGGCGTTCTCCGGACCGCTGGTCGGACTGATTGCCCCTGATTTTGTTCTGGTCGTTGGCAAGGCAGAGTTAACTCGGCTTTTGACTGTGATTATGTTTCCCTTTTTGATTTTTGTCTCCATGGCTGCGGTAGTGATGGGGATTTTGAATAGTAAGGGACGTTTCTTTATCCCTTCACTGGCATCAAGTTTTTTTAATGTCGGTTCTATTGTCGGTGGGGTTGGGTTGTCCTTGCTTTTGCCGAGATTCGGTCACCCTGCTATTGTTGGAATGGCTATCGGCACCTTGTTGGGCGGCTTTCTGCAGCTTGTCTGCCAGATCCCGGCTTTGCGTTCTACGGGTTTTACCCTGCGTCCGGTACTGGATTGGTCTGATCCTGGCCTGCGCCGGGTTTTTCTGCTGATGATTCCTGCCATTATTGGTCTGGGTGCGACTCAGATCAATATCTTCGTTAATACTAATTTTGCCTCTTCCTGTGCTGAGGGCAGTGTCTCCTGGTTGAACTACGCCTTCCGTCTGGTGCAGTTTCCTATCGGGATGTTCGGGGTGGCTGTGTCAATTGCCGCGATGCCGGTGATTGCTCGGAGTGCGGCACTCAGGGATCTCCATGCAGTTCGCGAGACCTATGTCTCGGCCCTGACCATGGGATTTTGTCTGTCGATTCCGGCAACTGTTGGGCTGTGGGTTCTGGCTGAACCCCTGATTAAGGTAATATTTCAGCATGGTAATTTTGGCCCTGTGGATACCATCCGCACTGCCGAGGCGCTGTCATTTTATGTGGTCGGCCTTTTTGCGTACTCGGCGGTGAAGATTACGGTTCCGGTATTCTATGCCTTAAATGACACCAAATATCCTGTCATCGGGAGTTTTCTGGCGGTGGCCGCCAATATCCTGATCATCACTCTCAGTATCGATGCCATGCAGCATAAGGCTGTTGCTTTGGGGACCTCCTGCGCCATGATTGGCAATTTTTTGTTTCTGAGTCTGATTCTGTACCGTCGTTTGTCCGGGTACTCGTTGTTATATTTAGGGCGGGGTGTGTTTAAGGTTTGCGCTGCGTCAGCGGTCATGTGGTTGTGGTTGCACCTGGCCCGAGAGGTGCTGGGAGGAAGATCGGTGCCTGATATTGCCGCACTGGTCTTTCTTCTTGTTTCGGCGGTTATGGTCTACGGCGGAACTCTTTACGGGATGCGGCTTCACGAGTTGACCGTGCTGGTGGATAAGGTTAGGGCCAGAGTGAGTAGGCAAAAAGATGAAAAAAAGTAAGGGATGGTTGCGCAGCAAGGCCCTTATTCTGCAACACCTTGAGTTGCTCTTTGTTGGAGCAGGGCGATCTGGGCGATAATGGCCGGAACGGCTGTGTCAACCCGAAGTATTCGGGGGCCAAGGCTGAATGGCAAAAATCTGGCATCATGAAATAGGGACAGTTCGTGATCTATCCATCCCCCTTCCGGACCAATAGCGAGAAGGGTTTTTCCGGGTGGTGTTGAACAGAAATTATCGGCTATGCTTGTAATACCGTCTGGGTGGGCGATTATTTTCCGGCTGGCGGTAACCGTTGGTAGAATATCCTCGATAAATGGTTTGAAGCGGTGGTGGATCGAGACTGTAGGTGCGATGGTGTCAATTGCCTGCTCCAGTCCATTGTGCAGGAAAGGGGCAAAATCGCCGTATTTGGTCGGGCTTGCCTCGAAAAAACTCTTTTCTACCCGGTTGGCGTTGATAAGAAAGAGATGGTTGACCCCAAGGGCTGCTATCTGGGCCAGTACCCGCTTCAGCATGATAGGGCGGGGCAGGGCGAGAATCAGATCAAGCTCCAGTCTGACCGGAGGAGGGGTGCTCGCCTCAATCGTCAGGATAACAGTGTGGCGGGAGATATCTGCTACAGTTCCGGTTCCCATGAGTCCGTTAACGATACCGACTCGCACGGTATCTCCCACCTTTACTTTTAAAATTTTCCGGAGATGTTCGGCACGGCGGTCTTTCAGGTGTACCTGTCGATCATCAAGCTCGTCGGTTTGAATAAGAATGAGGTTCATGTGGGGAGTGAAGGGTAGGGGGGTAGTCGCTTAAGAGTTGGTCGTAGAGGGGGAAGGCTGAGATTAAGCTCCGTTGTGCGTCGGTGTCGTTGTTATTCTAATGAGAGTTGCTAAGGTTTACGGGTAACATAATTATAGTCAGTCAATGATCAGCAAATGGTAGGACGCACTAACCGCCAACTGATAACCTGATCAGTTTACATTTCAACTTATGATGGCGTCGCAAGAAGTCCGATCTACTGCGTTGCAGCGCACTTTTGCTCATTCGGCACACCATATGTGTGGCCTCATTCGCAAAAGCACACTGCGCCTTGTATATCGGCCCTTTCGGAGTCTCGGAGACTCGCGTACCTGCTTAGCCATCCCGTGATTTTTTGCGAGACCATCAACTTATGATTATTATCTATAACATACTTCAGATTCTGTTGCTCCTGATTCTTGGCCCCTTTCTGGCTGTGTGGGTAGTCGTCTCGGCCAAATATCGTCATC
>VMSU01000144.1 GCA_013792005.1 Desulfobulbaceae bacterium | reverse complement strand
TGACGCCTCTCTAATAATGGCAAAACTTTGAGCGACCAGATCCTCACGAAATCCATGACGCCTGAGCAGAGGCCTTAATTCTACCAGTTTCTTTCTTATTGCCTCATCGGAACTCGAACTGAGACCGGCGCCAGCCTCGTCAACCTTCTTCAGGATAGATCGCAGACTGCGAGAGGTATTAGCCCATTTATGACGAAAAATCCACTCTGCCTGACTCCCCAGGCGATCAAGGAATTTATCTCCTGACTCCTTTCTCTCGGGATAACACGTCTGAGGGTTTAGCGTTCCTCGCAGGGATGGCTTTTGTGATTTAAACATCTAACTTAGAGAGAAATACTTGTCGGACAAGACGAACCCACCGGTACAGAAGAGGCTCGAATCCATGATCGAAACGGACATGGATTCGATCACCAATAGACACCTGCTCCCAGCGAAGCGGAAGCTCAACATCAAATTGAAACATTCGACTAAAGGTCTTCGTGGCACTATCGTCATTTGGGTCCACTGCTATCTTACCGCCACCCTCAGTCCCCAAAATTTTATCTGGTAAATACTCCGCAGCCAAAGGGACTTCGCGAATAACCGGGCCGGATAATACTAGATCAAGGTTTCTTGCTAACCGAACATCCACATTGTGCGTTTGGCCTCTCACAAAATTGACGTCCTCCTGCGGAACAATAACCCTTACCTTAACAGGGGTATCATGGGGAATGACATATCCCAGTGTCTCTCCCTGGCGAAAAAACTTCCCGGCAAAATCTTCTGGTTGAGCGACAACAAATACGCCATCCGCCTGACTTTTCACAATAAGCTGTTCTATGCGCTCCATTGCACGAGACAACGCTGCCTGCTGATGAAAAAGCTGATCCTTAATAATACCGACCTGTACTCGATCATCTGAGGCTACAGCCCTAAGCCGGGCTTCAAGCTCATCGATCCGCGCCTTGATAACAGCAATCCTCGCCAAGAGCAAAGGATCCTCATTACGAGCCAACGGTTGATTCTTGGATACTGTGGCTCCAGAAACTGCCTCCAGATCAATACCAAACCCGTCTGTTTCAGCGCGCACAAAAGAGTCCTCCGGCAGCCAGACCACCCCTTCAACTTGCGTACGGAGGGGAAAGGGGACAATGGCAACAAGTCCTACAATCATAGCTAAAATAAAACCGGTCGAGGTAATGGCACGTTGCCGTTTCTTGGTGAGCCTGGGACTGCTCAACAGGTAATCAATCCCTTTCCCGACAGGGATAACCACCATAGATATACAACTGATAATAGCGAATATTACCCCGAGAAAAAGGGATTTTTGGGCAATAATAAAAAGAATGCCAACAACAATTATCAACCTGTAAACAAGCGCTGCAACTGCATACAAAACCAGCCATGCCCGTTCCCGAATTGAATCTGTTGGTTCGTCAAGACCTTCCACCTGAAAAAGATACCGTTCAGTAAGATAAAGCAGATATTTGGTAGATCGCTGGGACAAATTAGGCAACTCCAGCAAGTCCGAGAAGATATAATAGCCATCAAAACGGAGTAACGGATTGATATTAAAAAGAATCGTGGAGACACCGGCAATTATGATAACGTTGTAGGCAATAGTCCGAATAATGCCTGGTTCAACGTTGACCCAGAGTAAGAGGGCAAGAGAGGCGACAAAGAGTTCCACCATCATTCCTGCAGACGCCACCAGCATCCGGTGGAATCTGCTGCGAAAGGCGGAGGTCGTTGAGACATCAACATAAGGAACTGGGGTAAAGACAAGAAACATCACACCCAACTCATGCACCTCACCCCCCCAAACCTTGGCGGCAAAGGCATGTCCCAATTCATGAAGAATTTTCACACAAGGGAATACAAACCAAAGGAGAATGACGTTCTGCGGCGTCAGGATACGATCAATGATATTGGAAGTCAGCTCTGGCCAGTGTTTTCCGGCAAGCACCATGGATGCCGTCACCACCATTAACCACAAAAAACCGCCGGCAATAGTAAAAAAAAGCCGCGCAAAAGGAAGGAGTCGAAACAAGAGTTGTTCGGGGTCGAACAGGGGGATTTTCACTGACAGGGGGTTCATCAATGGCGCGATTTTTTTAGCGAACCCATGCGCTCGGTAACGATCAAAGATTTCAGCGGCATCTGGCGTAACTTCACACTGCAGGACATCCGCATTGTGCAACTGACCAAGAAGATGGACAATATCGTCTTGGGAAGGAGCCTTGTCTGCTAATTTTCCACACGCCAGTGTCCAGATCTCCCCCACCGTACGCTTCCCATCCATCAGGCCAATAACCATATACGCCGCAATGGTAAAACGATGCACCCGGCTTGATGTAGTATCAAGAATGACATACCAAATCCTCCCCCAATACGAATGCCGGGAGAGCCGCACATGAGCACGCAGCCGTGGTTTTAGATTTTCAACCCGGTACCATAGCTGACTGAATTGCGACTTCATCTCAATGTCACAGCCACCACGACCAGATCCATAGTCGGAACCAGTCAATGACACTATGAGTCCAAATCCACACCAGCGTGCGTTTTCCGCTTTCGATCTTACCTATTCCTTCCATCCCAGGACGGAGCTGGTCAGCCTTTTCCTGAAGAGTCGCTTCCACACGAAAATAGTTCCTCCCGCCTTCGGCCGTCGAAACCGGAGTAATTCGCTTAACCACAAAAGGCTGTTTCTCCTGTGGCATGCCAGTCAAAATCAAGGCGCCGCTACTACCATTAATGATATTGCTGATTTCGCGTTCATCCACCTGCAAGATAACACGAAATTGATCCAGAGGCGCCAGCGTAAATAACTCATCACCCAGCCGAACCGGCATCCCCAGGCGCTGGCTCAGATCTCCGCTCACCACAATTCCGTCAAATGGCGCTGAAATTTTTGCTTTGGAAAGCTTCTCGTCAAGAAGATCTATCTCCGCCTTGGCCTGCTGAACCTGAGCGTCAGCGACACGTGCGGCAGCCCGGTCATGGGTCGCCATGGATTCCTGATACTTACGCCTGTACTGCTCTGCCTCGCTATTCCATTTCGACTTCTCCAGCAGCAGATCTCTGTCATCCAAAAGGCATAACGTTTCCCCTGCCGAAACAACATCGCCAGCCCGCTTTTCCGCATGCAGAAGAAAGCCGTCAAAGGGAACCGCGACAACCCGCTGGACAGACCCCTCCAGCACGGTTTTAGCAGTTATTCGATACTCGACCTTGACTACACAGATGAATATCAACGCCAGAGCTGTCAACACCCCCAGAGTTTTTAAAATAACATTTCTGGGACCAAAAAATTTCTCAAGCTGCCGAGTAATGCTGGTAAACATTCGAGCGCCAAACCACTGATCATTCCAGTGATGCATTTCCAGAATCGGGCCAAGCAGGTGTGCAGCGGCTTTACATTGTTCCATTTCCTCATGAGAAAACAGACTCCCCGCCTGACGCTCAAAAGTAAGCGCGCCAAACACATCCTCTCGTCCCGGCAACGGAACGGTATAGATAGCGCTGCAATCAAAGCGGACACTGAGATCTTCATGAAGGCGGGCGACTATCTTTCCACCTTCAGGCGCGGGATACAGAACAGGCTCATTCTGGTCAAGCGCCTCTTCCATCGCTGACTCAATGGCTTGAGCCAGGTTGGTTTTTTTATCAAATTGAGCAGTATTGGAGATGGCAACAAGATGAATAAAATCTTTATGATAATATCCCAAACTCACACGCTGGCAATGCAAGCGAGTTGCATACGCGTTGACAAGTTCCATGGCAATCTTGAGGAAATCCCCTGGCTGAACTACTGTCGCAACCAACTCCAAAACTGTTGAAAGGCGAAGGAGCAACGCCTTGCCCTCAGCTTCCTCTTGACGCCTGAAAATCGTTTCCAGCCACGCCATCCCCCAGTGAAGTTGCCGTAACGCCTCCTGGAGTTGAAACTCTGAGCGATTTGACACTTCGAGTACCACAACACCGTACAACTTTCCTGAGATATCAAGCGGATATGCTATATGATACTGTTTTTGACCAGATCCATCGGACTGCGCATCCAAAGTCACCACACCCTGCCTTTCCCCCAAGGCCGATTCGGCAGCATGAACCAGATGCTGGAGATCCCGGGAAGAGTCAGGCCAGACAGCTGCCGGAGCATAAGTCCCGGCGCCCGGTGTGCCAAGCAGAACCATGCCCGCCTTGACATCAACGATCATATGGCACTGCAACCAAAGCCAGTTCCAGCAAAATTCATTGGTGCTTGTGGCTTCAACCAGGTTGATCCAGACCGAAGTCAGTTGACCTTCATCAATCGGTGTGCGAGCATTTGTGCCAGTGGTGTTCATCATAAGGTTAGATGGCTCTTAACAATTCTTAGTACACACATTAGAAAGGACGGACTCCATGGTAAGATCATGCCTGTTTCCCACCCCTTCGGCTCCGTTCAGGGAATAGTTTGAGACTCACTCGATGAGCAAAGTAAATTACAAAAGCCTACCCTGAGCGAGGTCGCTGAGGCAAGAGACTTGACTGAAAACAGTGTTGATCGTTAGCAATACCGATTAACGCGTTAATTCCTGACGGAGGCCATCGACTTTTTCCTTAAAACCTTTGATGTACTGATCGAGAACATCCTCGGACTCGATGACGTAGGGAGTGACCATCAGAAGAAGTTCGGTCTTCGAGCTACTGATAGTTTTATGCTTAAACAGCCAGCCCAGGCCTGGGATATCCTTCATGAAGGGAATGCCACTATCATTATCAGTTTCAGTCTTCGAGATCATCCCTCCCATCAAGATCGACTGACCATCTTTGACTGCCAACTTGGTCGTGAGCTGCTTGGTTGTAATGGTAGGCGAATCAAGACCTTCTTTCTTCTCTTCTTTCACTGAACTGACCTGTTGGTCGATCTCCAAAAGAATAATCCCCTCAGCATTAATCCGAGGGGTAACGTTAAGGATGACCCCGGTATCCTTATACTGAACGGTTTGATTCGAAGCGGTAGTAAGACCACTAGTATTGACAGTGCCACTACTATCGACGATCTGGCTGGTTACCACCGGCACCTGCTCCCCAACGTTAACAGTGGCCGAC
>VMSU01000143.1 GCA_013792005.1 Desulfobulbaceae bacterium | reverse complement strand
CTCAGCAATAAGATTAGCATATCAAGAGAAAAGTTGTCAAATTCCGGTGTTCATTCCCTCAACCTGATGGTTTCATTTGACTTCAGTAATAAATTTTCTTATATTTGTTTCTGTGCCGGAGTGGTGAAACTGGTAGACGCACGGGACTCAAAATCCCGCGGGCCGCAAGCTCATGTCGGTTCGATTCCGACCTCCGGCACCAACAATGATCACCAAGGCCAACTTTCTCAAGTTGGCCTTTTTTTGTGCCCTCTTGACCCCTTCTTTCTAATTGGTGTTGAATTGTTTCACGTGAAACAATTCAACACCCCTCAAGCCCCCCCTTGACAACCAAAAGCCAGTGTGTTTTGGTGAAAAATCTCTTCTACCCAAGAACGACACCACAACAACCCAGAACATCGTTATCCCACAAAACGGTTGTCCATCACAAAGAACAAAAAGCGTGGAACATCCAACAACAATTCACAGCCAAACACCTCCACACACACCCGCTCGCCAAAAAAACAACACGAGGAGCACCATGCCAAAAGAAGTGTCCAAGAAAGCAAAAATATACAGTTTCGCTAACCAAAAGGGTGGTGTCGGCAAAACCACCAGTACTATCAATCTGGCCTCCGCGGTGGCACAACTTGGCCACAAAGTATTGGTAGTCGATTCGGACCCTCAAGGTAACGCCTCAAGTGGTTTGGGAATTAACACATCAAAGATGGAGCACCACCTCTACCATTGCTATGTCAATAAAGCAGACGTCACTCAAGCCATCAGACAAGCTGACCAAACTGGCAACCTGTTTATTCTGCCAACCCACATTGATCTCATCGGAGTTGAAGTAGAATTAATTTCGACGGCCAAGCGAGAGAGATTTTTATCCGAATTACTCGAACCACTACTAACGTCGTACGAGTACATATTCATAGATTGCCCCCCCTCTCTTGGTCTGCTCACCATCAATGCCTTAACCGCCTCTGATGCGGTTATTATTCCGATGCAATGTGAATACTTTGCCCTAGAGGGGTTAAGCCAGTTGGTGAGAACTATCCGTTTAGTAAAAAACTCCTACAACCAACGATTGGCCATTGAAGGTATTGTGCTCACAATGTATGACCGGAGAAATCGATTGACTCATCAAGTTGCTAAAGAGGTAAAACAACACTTCAAAAAACAGGTATATAACGTAGTCATTCCTCGAAATGTTCGGTTGAGCGAGTGCCCAAGCCATGGTCAGTCAATCCATCAATATGACAGTCGTTCAGTCGGGGCATTAAGTTATTTAAACTTAGGAAAAGAATTTATCAGCAAACAAAAGGAGGTGAACCAATAATGAGCAAATCACTATCCCCTTTAGGCAAGGGTCTGATGGCCTTATTGCCGATGGAAGATGAAAAAGGCAACCTTTTTTCATCAAGAGATGAGAGAGGATTTTCCAACGAAGAATCACCTTATTTTCTCTGCCCCATCGCCTTTATTCAAGCAAACCCCTACCAACCACGGAAATCATTCAACCCGGAAGAGTTGGAGAGTTTATCCGCATCAATTAAAGAAAAAGGTATTCTCCAGCCCTTGGTGGTGAGAAAAATAAGTGCCAACCAATACGAACTGATCGCTGGTGAGCGACGATTACGTGCGGCGCAGATGGCTGAACATGAAAAGGTGCCGGTACTGATCAAGGATATAGCCATTTCAGACCGCCTGGAACTCGCCCTGATCGAGAACATCCAACGAGAAAACCTCAACCCGATAGAGGAGGCTGAGGCCTATGCCCAACTGATGGAGGAGTTTGGCCTCACCCAAGACACAGTATCAAAACGCGTTGGCAAAAACCGTTCTACTGTGGCAAACAGTCTTCGAATTCTCCAATTACCTGATTTTGTGAAGGAAAGTGTCGCGAGCAATCGTATATCTTCAGGACACGCCCGAGTCTTACTCACATTGAACAGTGATGCAGAGGTTATGAACCTCCACGACACGATCATCACCCAAACGCTCTCTGTGCGGGAAACCGAGGCCCTGGCAAAAAGGATTAAAAACCCTCCACCAATCAAAGAAAAAGGGCCTAAAATGGAAGGTGCATTACCTGAGAGCTATTGCCTGACCCTGACCAAAACCTTGAATGACTATTTCGGCACCAGAACCAAGATATTCCAAAAAGGCGACAGCGGGAAAATTGAGATTGAATACGCCACTGGCAGCGATCTTGAACGCTTGCTGGCGCTCATCCTCCAAGAGGGGTAGACAGCATTACTTTGTTCTACCGGTGAACGATTACCAATTAGTTACCAGTCGTTCTTTAATAAAATCATTATCAAGTTCCCGAAGAGTGGAAAAATTCCGCGCACCCACAATACATTCTGGATAGTTAGCCAAAGAGGAAACAAAAAAATTCATGGAACAATGCGAAGTTACCATCACATCAAAAGAACGACTAAGCGCCGATATTGTCCGATTAACCTTGCTGGCGCCGTCAATCGTGGAAAAAGCTCAACCAGGTCAGTTTATTAATGTCAAGGCCGGGACGAACACCCTAGACCCATTGTTGCGACGGCCTTTCTCTATTCATCAAACATATTCCGATGGAACACTGCAGATTGTCTTTAAGATCCTGGGTAAAGGCACAGAAGAGCTGGCCAGAGTCAGTGTTGACGAAACTCTTAATGTGGTCGGTCCCCTGGGCAACGCCTTCACCCTTGGGAAGGCCATGTGTTTGATTGGTGGTGGGCTTGGAATCGCGCCTCTGTTGTTTCTGGCCAAAAAAATACGGCAATCAGCACAGTCACCAGCCCTATCCGTTATCTTGGGGGCACGCACCAAAGATGAACTTCTCCCTTTGGCTAACGATTTCACTGCACTGGGAATCACTCCGCATCTTGCCACAGACGACGGAAGTTTAGGCCATCATGGATTAGTGACAGATCTGATGAAAATACTGATTCAAGACCAGAACCCCTGGCAGATCTGCACCTGCGGTCCCTACCCAATGATGAAACAAATAGCGTCAATCAGCCGCAGCCACGGATGGAACTGCCAGGTATCCCTTGAAACAATGATGGCCTGTGGAATTAAAGCGTGCTTGGGGTGTACGGTGTTAGCCAATACTGAAAACACCAAAGGAGGGAAATACCTCCATGTCTGTCAAGACGGTCCGGTTTTTTGTGAAGGAGAAATCGCATGGCAATAAACACACCCGATCTATCTTTAAATATCGGCTCGTTACGACTGCCAAATCCGGTGATGACAGCCTCCGGCACCTTCGGCTACGGGAAAGAATTTGAATCTTTCGTGGATTTGGGTTCAGTAGGCGCGGTAGTAGTCAAAGGTATTTCACTCCTGCCACGGCCTGGTAATCCGCCGCCTCGGATTGTTGAAACTGCCTGTGGCATGTTGAATGCTATCGGACTGGAAAATGTCGGGGTCGAACGATTTGTCAGCGAGAAATTGCCGTATCTGCGGACAAAAGGATGTCGAGTCATAGTCAATGTCTTGGGTGATAGCATTGAGGAATATTGCCAACTTGCCTCACGACTCAACGGTGTGGAAGGTGTCAACGGGATTGAACTGAACATCTCCTGTCCCAATGTCAAGAAAGGAGGAGTGGCCTTTGGAACAAATGAGAGTATGGCCAGAGAGGTGACAGCCGCTGTGCGAAAAATTACCCGCCTGCCTTTAATTGTAAAACTGTCACCAAACGTCACCGACATCGGGGCCATGGCAAAGGCGGTAGAAGAAGGCGGAGCTGATGCTGTATCTCTGATTAACACTTTAATTGGCATGGCCATCAGTATTAAAACTAAAAAACCGGTTCTTGCCAACACCATCGGCGGATTGTCTGGCCCGGCAATCAAACCCGTAGCCCTGCGTATGGTTTTTCAGGTAGCTGATCGAGTGAAAATTCCTGTCATTGGAATCGGTGGGATTACCACTTGGCAGGACGCAATTGAATTCATCCTGGCAGGGGCAAGCGCGATCCAAGTTGGAACCGCCAACTTTATCAACCCTAGGGCGGTCGACGAAATCAGGCTAGGTATTACAAATTATCTGGTTCAGGAAAAAATAGGGGCGATTCAAGAATTGATCGGAGCGGCAAAGAGATGATAATTAATTGGCAGGAGATTGAAACGGTGCTGCTCGATATGGACGGTACCCTACTCGATAAGCACTTTGACGACTATTTCTGGGAGCATTTTGTTCCTGCGATCTATGCCGAAAAAAATGGCATAGACGAAAGAACAGCCCGTAAAAAATTACTGGCTACCTATCAAGCACGGGAAGGAACACTGGATTGGACCGATCTCGACTATTGGAGTGAACAGCTCGATCTCGATATCCCGGCATTAAAAATCAAGATCGATCATTTGATACAAGTTCACCCCTACGTGATCGACTTTCTGGAACACCTGAAAAGCATGGCTAAAAAGACCTACCTGGTCACCAACGCACACAGCAAGACCCTTGATATCAAAATGACCAAAACAGCGCTTAGCGGCCACTTTACAGGCATCGTCTGTGCTGAAGAAATTGGGATGCCGAAAGAAAATCCAAAATTCTGGCAGGGTCTGAAAGAAAAAATTCCTTTTAGTAATGAGGCAACCATGCTTGCCGAAGATACCGAGAAAATTCTCGTTTCCGCCCACACTCACGGCATCAAACACCTCATCTATGTCGCCCGCCCCAGTAGCCAAGGACCAATCAAAAATTCAGAACAATTTCCCTCTATTATCTACTTTAACGAGTTGATCAATGAACAAAAGAAACGGTAAACCGGTAGGTTGGGTTAGCGAAGCGTAACCCAACACCCAAAGCCATGTACGCGTGGGTTACAACCTTACGGCCTAACCCAACCTACTTTCTACTTTCCTTCTTCCCCTGTCAAATGGAGTGGAAAGGTAAGAACCGCACTATCGGCATTGCTTAAAATATTAAGCCCACCGCTGTTAAGAATAACCCCAACATTCAATTCCGACTTTATACTTAGCCCCTTACCGTCCTTAGCCGCTTCAGTCTGAACCTGCCCTAATTGATAGTCGGAGATATAGCCATCAATCTTACGGGTTCTCCACAATTCGGTTAAACTGATACCATTCCAGGTCAAACAATGAATCTCGCCACTGGGATAGCTGCGAACCCGAGACAAAATCCTTGAGGCTGACGATAAGTTCTTATTGATTATAACATCGGGAAGTCCATCATTGTTCATATCTCGGATCACGATTCGAGCTGGGATATAGATTTTTTCACCCTCATATCGACCATGCTCCAGGTCCTTATTCATATCTTCAGGACTATCACCACCGATAAAACGGGTTGTACCGCCAAAATAGTCATCACTGGTCCATAAAAGCTTACCAGCTTGAGTCAGTACCAGGAGTTTGTCATTCTGAGTGATACCAACAACTTCAAGACCACCGTTACCATCAAGATCAGCATAACTGAAATCGAAGAGATTAAAGCCGCCGGTCTCCAACTGATCTCCCTTAAGCACTTGACCATTACTTAAATCAACCCGATACACACCCTTGGTAATGATGCTTTTAATACCTGATTTTTGTCCTGCCAAAACCTTTCCTTCACCTGGGATCTCGATAACCCGAAGATACCAACTGACGTTATCGGCCAGATGGGCAAACTCCTTCCCGTCCCATTCGATAACCAAAGAACGAGGCTCTTTGGCATCGGCAGCGCTGACATAAATTTCTTGTCTTCCGTTATTATTAAGATCACTCAGCGACACGCAATGAATACTAAAACGATTGGAAAGAGATACCTGACCAACCTTTTGGAACCGGTTATCAACTTTGCGATAAACACGGACATCACGAGAGGAGGCAACTACATATTCATCCTGGCCATCGGCATCGACATCGCCAATCTCCATCGCTACCAATCCATAGTTAAAGGTTTGACTCTTGGTAAAACCAAGCGCCCCGGTTACCACACCGAGGGGACGAAGAATCGATGAACCACCTTCAGCGCCCTGTCCCCCAATAAGCAGACGATCAGGATGAGTTGTTTGGTAGGGATCACTCCCAGAACCTGCCGCTGGTAAAGAGGATACCGCGGCAGTTGTCGCTAGCCTTTGTTTGCCAAAGGCCTGCTCTGCAATCTGCCACGAGAGGGTATCGATTGCAGCGATAATCTCCTCCTCTCGAGGGGCGGTAGCGTAAAAGGTTTTGGGTTGATCTCCTTTTACACTGTGAAGAGTAGAATCAAGCGATAAAGATCCAGCTAGCGCAGTAATGCTGCCAGACAGAACATAGTCTGCCTGGAGCGAAGCGCCAAGGAGACGCAAAGCCGATTCCTCCGCTGGAACTGGTTTTCCGGCCAGGACTTGAGTGACTTGAGTGCGAGGTACAATTTCAACCTCAGCGCCAGCGGCAAGACGTGAGGCCAGCATATCACGGACCCCACT